>JBBTVS010000031.1:0-1403 GCA_038078695.1 Patescibacteria group bacterium | reverse complement strand
TAAATGTCGCCAATGGATGTTTAAACATATATGCTAAAAATTCCTTTTGAAACCTCAAAATGTAAAGCCTTAAAAGATAATTCCGCGTTAATTTCTTAATGTCTTCTTTGCTGAAAGCCTTTGATGAAATTAACGGCTCGCCTAAAATCTGCGTTGCCATGGCCAGGTCTTTGGCAGTCAGGTTTTCTTTAATTAATTTATTTTCAATGCATATGTCATACAGCTCGGTGCCATATAGAGGAGTTGCTATATGCATAACAGGCAAGACATCATATCTTTTATACATATCCAATGCCAGGCTTATCGTCTCCTTCATGTTTTCTATTGTCTCCTGAGGAAAACCGATGACATAAAATGCGTTTACTTTTAGCTTTAATGCCTTACATTGCTTTATTACAAACAGCATGTAATCCAAGGAGGTATTTTTTTTAATAACATTATTCACAACGTATTGATTGCCTGATTCTATGCCGAGCGTTATTTCCTCGCAGCCAGACTTTTTGATCTTTTTTAATAAATTACCATCCAGGGTATCGGCGCGCACGCCATTAGGTGTATCCCATTTTATGTTCAAACTGCCTTCGATAATCCCATCCAAAATCTGCTCAAACCTGTGTTTATCCAGCGAGATATTATCATCTTCAAAATGAAAATTGGATATACCGTAATTTTCCATTAAAAATCTTATATGGCGTAATACATAACCAGGAGAATGGGCCCTGTATTTTTTGCCCATATGCAATTTTATAGAACAAAAAATGCAGCTATATGGGCACCCCCTGCTCGTTATCATGCTGATAGAATTAGTCAGGCTGCTCCGCTGCCCATACAGATATTTATTGCTCAGGTAAGAGCCCGCATTGATTGTTTCATAAGCAGGAAACGGCAGCTCATCTAAATCCTCTAAAAATTCTCTTGGTTTAAAATGTATCTCTCCATCCATCTTATATGCCAATCCTTCAATACCTTTAAAGGGCAGTTTTGAATTATAATTTTTCACAAACTCATAAAAGGTTTTTTCGCCTTCCCCTATAACGCAAAAATCACAGGCCGTCTCTTCTAAAAGGCATTTGTATCTGACAGATGCATGAGGCCCTCCGAATACCAATACAGTATCCGGGCTGGCATCTTTGCAAATATTGCAAATATCCATAGCGCTGTCTATTTGGGTAGAAAAAGGGATTGAAATCCCTACGATGTCGGGTTTAAAATCAGCTATTGCGCTTTTTATTTTTTCTGAAGGCGTTCCATATACAGTGAATTCCTTTGCCTTTTTAATCTCAAAATCAGTTATCAAACAATCAAATATCTTTAAATCGCAGATATCCTTGACCATTGCAGAAATGCTCAGCAGGCCGATGGGAAAATAAGTAATAAAATCTGTTGAAGAGCCATAAATCCTT
>JBBTVS010000030.1:0-3191 GCA_038078695.1 Patescibacteria group bacterium | reverse complement strand
GGTTAAAATTAACCAATAATCTTTTTAAATAATCCCGTGTAAGTACACGAGGCGGGACAAAGGTCGAAGTAATAATTTCTTAATGATAACAATAAACAAAATGAAAAAAATATTATTAGTTTCCTTTCTTACTCTAATTTGTCTAGTCGCTTTTCCGGTCTTGGCTCAAACAAAACCTGCAAAAATAGATACAGCTTGCTTGCAAAAAGCGGTAGAAAAACGGGAGACAGCGATTATTGCGGCTCATGATGCTGTTTCAACTGGCGTTAAATCTGCTTTAGAACAGCGCAAAACCGCGTTAAATCAAGCATGGGGATTAGCAGAGCAAAAAGAACGCGCTAAAGCCAGAAATACGGCTTGGACAAATTTTAGAAAAGCAAGACAAACGGCGCGCAAGACTTATAACACCGCGGTAAAAACAGCTTGGCAGACATTTCATACTGACGGCAAAGCCTGTAAAGTTGCGACCCAAGGCGTAGAGCCGCAGGCAAGCGATCTTTCCACAGAACAACTCTAAATTAAGTAAGACGTGCGATATAAAGAACTCTTTTTATTCAAGATTAGTTTATTATTAACCATGGTTTTATGGCCAGTTTTGGTTTTTGCTCAATCAGATGCTATTGATATGACTGACAGCGACGGAGATGGAATGCTGGATTTTGAAGAAGCAAACTGGGGCACAGATCCAAAAAATTCGGACACAGACAAAGACGGCTACTACGACAAATTAGAAGTAATAAATGGCTATGACCCTTTAAAACCTGCGCCGGCGATTTTGCCAAAATGGATTAAAATTGATCTGTCAGATCAAAAGCTGTCTTATGGACAGGGTCCTAAAGTATTTAATGAATTTTTAACTTCTACTGGCAAGTCCGGCTACAAAACGCCAACCGGCGAATTCTCTGTTTTAAATAAAATTCCGCTGGCATGGTCTAAAACTTACGGACTTTATATGCCTTATTGGATGTCTTTTACTGCCAATGGGCATGGCATTCACGAACTGCCCTATTGGCCAGGAGGATTTCGCGAAGGCGCGACACATTTGGGCAAACCAGTCTCCCACGGCTGCGTCCGCTTGGGAATCGGCCCGGCCAAAGATCTTTACGATTGGGCAGAAATTGGGACGCGGGTGAAGGTGATTGACTAATTTAAAGTAACAAGTAAAATCTATTTTAAAATGACCTCTTCTACCATCCGCCAAAAATACATAGACTTTTTTAAAACCAAAGGGCATAAACAAATCCCAAGCTCTTCTTTAATTCCGGAAAACGATCCAACAGTCTTATTTACCACTGCTGGCATGCATCCTCTGGTGCCATATCTTTTAGGCGAGCCGCACCCATTAGGCAGACGACTATGCAACGCCCAGAAGTGTATTAGAACCGGTGACATTGATGAAGTAGGGGATAATACGCATTTCACTTTTTTTGAAATGTTAGGCAATTGGTCTTTAGGCGATTATTTTAAAGCTGACGCCATTAAGTGGAGTTTTGAATTTTTGACATCAAAAAAGTGGCTTGGGCTTGATATTAAAAGATTGGCAGTGTCAGTTTTTGCCGGCGATGCTGATGCGCCAAGGGATGAAGAATCAGCCAAAATTTGGCAGTCTTTAGGCATTCCCAAAGAGCGGATCGCTTATTTAGGTAAAGCTGACAATTGGTGGGGCCCAGCCGGGCAAACCGGTCCATGCGGACCTGATACGGAGATGTTTTACCGGGTTTCTGACGATCCTGCGCCGCGCGAGTTTGACCCCAACGACAAACATTGGGTGGAAATTTGGAATGATGTTTTTATGGAATTTAATAAAACTGCTGACGGAGAATATAAGCCTTTGTCTCAAAAAAATGTGGATACTGGGATGGGGTTGGAGAGAATAACTGCTGTCTTGCAAGGAGTTAAAAGCGTGCATGAGACTGATTTGTTTAAACAGACTATAGATCAACTCAAATCTAAAAACTCAAAACTAACTGATCGTGAAATTCGCATAATAACTGACCATGTTAAAGCGGCTGTATTTATTATAGCTGATGGCATAGAACCGTCTAATGTTGATCAAGGTTATGTTGTCCGAAAGTTAATTCGCCGGGCTATGCGGTATCAAAATGATTTGATTCCAACGGCGCGCGAGGTTGTTAAAATCTATCAAGACATTTATCCAGAAGTGAATAATCAAAATATTTTGACTGTTATCAGGCAAGAGCAAGAAAAATTTGGAAAAACATTAAAAAAAGGGTTAAAAGAATTATCTAAATTAAAAAAACTTGTCCCTGGATTTAATCAGGGAATTGACGCTAAAACCGCTTTTAATCTTTATCAAAGTTATGGCTTGCCTTTAGAAATTATAAAAGACGAAACCAGCGCCAAAATTAGTGAAAATGACTTTCAGCAGGAACTTAAAAAACACCAGGAACTTTCCCGCACAGCCTCGGCTGGCCGATTTAAAGCTGGGCTGGCCGATAATCAAGAAAAAACCGTGCGACTGCACACTGCCACGCATTTGCTATTGGCAGCCTTGCGCCAAGTTTTAGGCGAGGATATCAAACAGGCAGGTTCAAATATCACTCCAGAACGATTAAGATTTGATTTTACCCACAAAGAAAAAATGGCGCCGGAACAAATCTTAGAAGTAGAAAAAATCGTTAACGAAAAAATTCAAGCTGGCTTGCCTGTCTCTTGTATGGAAATGACCTTAGAGCAAGCGGAAAAACAAGGCGCGCTGGCTACATTTAAAGCGCGGTACCCTGAAAAAGTAAAAGTTTATTCTATTGGCGGATGCAATTGCCCTATGGGAAAATGTATCTGCCAACGCGGCATCTGTTCCGCTGAAATCTGCTCCGGACCGCACGCCCAAAACACCAGCAAACTTGGCCAATTTAAAATTATTAAAGAAGAATCGTCATCTTCCGGAATAAGACGAATTAAAGCAGTATTAAAATGAAAACAATAGCCATTGACATCCGTCCTTTATTAGAGAAAAGCTGGGGAGGGGTGAGTTGGTTTACTTATTATTTAACTGATGGGCTGATTAAACAAGCCTCTCAAGAAAATTTGAGGGTTTTTTTGTTTTATAACCAAAGAAAATTGCTTAATGACTCCACTATAAGATTGTTAAAAAAATGGCGCGCGCGTCAATGTCTCATATTTAAAGGATATAAACTGCCATATAAAATTTTACATTTGACATTGCGCTT
>JBBTVS010000029.1:0-9226 GCA_038078695.1 Patescibacteria group bacterium | reverse complement strand
AAAAAACAAAAAAACAATTTTTTATCTCCTTTTCGCCGCCCAGGACGCTTATTACTAATTACCAATTACTGATTACTAATTCAATTGTCAAAGAACCGGAAATACAGTAAAACATCTTTAAAATCGCAAATTCCGTTTTGAAGTGCAACGTTTCCATCCTTTATTTAAAAGGAGAGAAACGATAGTCACTTCTTGTTGAAAACACTGATTTAGTTAATTTAAAGGTTTTTTTAGAAGTTTTAGGGAATTCCCAACAAGAAATGACCAAATTTAGCTAATTTTCAATCGTTGCACTTGGGGGGTGAATTCGCCTATTTAGAGAACACCGCATTTTATCATAAAATTAAAATTTTGTCAAGACTTGACCGCTAACAGTAAGACATATAAGATAAAAATAGTAGAATCTAAGCAAATTTATAGCATTATGCGTCAAAAACAAATCTTTAAACAAAACAAAAATCTATCAGTTTTATCAAGCCAAAAATACAAAGGCAAACATATTGTTATGGTCAAAGACAAAATATTTGCCAGCAAAACAGGGCAGGAAGCGGCAAAAATCTTTAAAGAAGTTATCAAAAAATATCCCAAAGAAAAACCGACTATTACTTATATACCCAAAGAAGATACGCTAATTTTATTTTTTAAAGAAAATGGAGATTAAATTTCCTTTTGAAATAAAATCCTCCGGAATTTTTGGAACAATCAGAAGACCAATGGCAAAAGTTGATTTTTGGTCCAAACTTAGCAAAAACTGGGTTGAAGTTATAATGTTAGTAGACAGCGGCGCTGATTATACTTTACTGCCAAAATTTTATGCTGAAGATTTAGGCATTAATTTAGAAAAAGACTGCCAAATATATTCTACTTTTGGAATAGGTGGTTCTGAAAGCGTTTATATACTGCGAAAAATTAAAGTAAAATTACTAAATTGGAAATTTGCTATTCCAATAGGATTTTTAGAAAGGGATAATATACCGCCGCTTTTGGGCAGGCAAAATTTTTTAGAAAAGTTTAAAGTTGTATTTTTCCGTCATACAACTATTTTTTCTGATTCCGGCAATAATTAGCAATTAGCCTAAAATAATCTATCCTTATGAAACACCTAATCGCCAACTGGAAAATGAAACTGTCTCCTTTAGATGAGATAGAATTGGCTCTAAAAGTCGGCAAAATAAATTTTGACCCAAATAAAGTCAAAATTAGTCTAAATCCGAGTTTCTTGAGTTTGATCCGGATTGGCGAAATAGTCAAAAAAACCTCTGTTGAATTAGGAGCCCAGGATTGCTTTTGGGAGGACAAAGGAGCTTTTACCGGCGAAATCTCGCCGCAATATCTTAGAGACATCTGCTGTCAGAATGTCATTATAGGCCATTCAGAGCGCAGGGCTTATCTTGGCGAATCAGACACGATGATCAACAAAAAAATCCGCGCCATTATAGATTGCGGATTAACCCCTGTTCTTTGCGTTGGAGAATCAGCTGAACAAAGGCATTCAGGAAGCCGAGATCACATTGTCCGCAGACAAGTGGAATTAGGCCTGCATAACATCAATATAGTCGGCTATCAAAAGCTCTTAATCGCTTATGAGCCAATCTGGGCTATCGGCACCGGCCAGCCGGCAAATATTTCTGATATTATCTATATGCACCAGGTAATTTATCAAACCTTAATTGATTTATTTCCGAAATCAATTGTCCAAAATAATACTTTTGTTCTTTACGGCGGCAGTGTGGATTCGTCTAATGCCGGCTCTTTTTTGCAAGAAGAATTAATTGATGGAGTCCTTATTGGCGGAGCCAGCCTAATAATTGACGAATTCGCAAAAATTATTCAAATTGCCGACTCATTATAAACTATGTTAAACATTACAGCTTTTTCTATCATAATTATCTCTCTGTCCATTATAATATTTATTATTTATAAAAAGATTCCTTTGTTAAAGCATCTTGACGTGGAAGAATTTAACAAAGAAAAGAATAAAAAAAATTCTTTATTAGAAGAACGGCTAAAAAGAAATTTTAATAAAATAAAAGATAAAATGCGGTTAAAAAACTTAAGAGGAATTAACTTTACAGCTTCTCGTTTTAATAATCATATTAAAAAATTATATTCAACCGTTAAAAAATATAAGCAGGATTTAATTTTAAAATCCAAAGTCCCAGAAATTAAAAAGGATAAATTAAATCAAGCGCAAGATTTATTTAGACAAGGCCATTTAAAAGAGGCAGAGGATGTCTTGATAGAAATTATCAAAGATGATCCTAAATCTTTAGACGGGTATCGCCTGCTGGCGGAAGTATATTTTGAGAGTAAAATTTTTGTTCACGCGGAAGCTACTTTCGAGCATATTGTTAAATTAGCTGAAAGACTAAAACAACTGCGGGCTTGCGATTATTTGGAATTGGCATCGAGCAAGCTTAAACTAGATAAATTAGGAGAAGCTTTACAAAGCGCGCAAAAAGCTTTAAAATTAGAACCTTTGAATCCCAAGATTTTGCATTTTATGCTGACAACCTGCATTATGTGCAAGCAAAAAGACTTGGCTTGGCGATATTATCGTAAATTAAAGGAGATTAACGGCGAAGGAGAGGGATTGGATGAACTTTTGGAGGAATTAAAAAAAATAAGTTAAATGCCGTTGTAGCTCAGCTGGTAGAGCAACTCCATGGTAAGGAGTAGGTCCGCGGTTCAAATCCGCGCAACGGCTCCATTTGGGTCGGTACGCGAAGCGGTCAAACGCATCTGGCTGTAAACCAGACGCCCTTGTGGCTTCGGGGGTTCGAATCCCTCCCGGCCCACCATTTTACTACATCAATCTGAATGATGCGCGTTTTCTATTTAATAACCCAGCTCGGCAGTGAAGAGGCGATAATAGGTTTATCGCTATTTTTTTCTTTGTATTTAAAGCTTGCCAAAAAAACGCGATATCTTTTTGCTTTTTGGGTGGCAGTAGCTGGAGCGTGCGTTTCCGGATTCTTGTTAAAAAATGCTTTAGCAGTACCCAGACCGTCTGACGCCTTGTATCAAACCTCTTCTTATTCATTTCCAAGCCTGCATACGACTGGAGCCGTAATTTTTTACGGACTTGCCGCTTACATTTTATGCCGCGAAACAAAAAAAAATCAATATAGGCCGTGGATGACAGCCGCTGCAATTTTAATAATTACAGCAGTAGCTTATAGCCGCCTTTACTTAAAAGTCCATTATTTAAGCGATGTAATAGGCGGCGCGGTTTTAGGATTAATGTGGCTGGGACTCGGAATTGCGTTGATAAAAAAAGATGAAAAATGAACTTTAAACTCCAAACAACATTTAAACCTTCCGGCGATCAGCCTCAAGCCATCAAAAAACTTGTTCAGGGATTAGAAAAAAGGCATCAATACCAAACTCTTCTTGGCGTTACTGGCAGCGGCAAAACTTTTACTATAGCTAATGTCATCAATCAAATACAAAAACCGACATTAGTCATCGTCCATAATAAAACTCTTGCCGCGCAATTATGCAATGAGTTTCGGGAATTGTTTCCTAAAAACGCCGTGGAATATTTTGTAAGCTATTATGATTATTATCAGCCAGAAGCTTACCTGCCGGCTACTGACACTTATATAGAAAAAGAAGCGCAGATAAATGATGAGATTGATCGCTTGCGGCACAGCGCAACGCAAGCATTGTTAACGCGCCGCGATGTGATAATAACGGCGTCTGTTTCTTGTTTATATTCTTTAGGCGCGCCGGAAAAATATGAAAGCCAAATTTTAAAACTCAAAGAAAAGCAAAAAATTAAACGAAGCGATTTGATGCGCAATTTAGTTAAATTAGGCTTTAGACGCACTACTGGCGCGCCGGAGCGCGGGCAATTTCGCGTACGCGGAGATGTAATTGAGCTTCAGCCTGTGCGCGGGGAAGCTCTCTATCGGCTGGAGATAGACGGGAATCGTTTAAAAAATATTTTGACATTAGATCCGCTGACCAGAACCGCAGAGACGGATTTTTCCGCCAAAGGCGGACCAGCCTCTGCAAATGGCAATACAATTTATATTTTCCCAACCCGCCATTTTATAGCTTTAGACGCGGACAAAGAGCGGGCGATAAAATCAATCCGGCATGAGCTTAAAGAACGTTTGCGCTATTTTAATAAGCACAAATTATTGCTGGAAGCAGAACGAATAGAGCGCCGGACCAATTATGATTTGGAAATGATCAAAAATATCGGCTATTGTTCCGGAATTGAAAATTATTCCCGCCATTTTGACGGCAGAGAAATCGGGGAGCCATGCTCAACGCTCTTTGATTATTTTCCCAAAGATTATTTATTGATAATTGACGAATCGCACGCGACAATTCCGCAGTTGGGCGGCATGTATTATGGCGATTTTGCGCGCAAGACCGCGCTGATTGAGAATGGTTTTCGCCTGCCGTCTGCTTATGACAATCGTCCTCTAAAGTTTGATGAATTTACAGCGCGCGTAAATCAATGCATCTTTACTTCGGCAACGCCTGCGGATTATGAACGAAAAACATCCGAACAAATAGTAGAGCAAATTATCAGGCCAACCGGATTAGTTGATCCGGAGGTTTTAATTAGACCGATTGCCGGAAAGACAGAGACAATTCATGAATTGTCTCTGCAACAGCAAAACCAATCCCAAATCACTGACCTTATCAGCGAAATCAAAATTCGCGCTCAAAAGCGGGAGCGCACTCTTGTAACCGCTTTAACTAAAAAAATGGCAGAGGACTTGTCAGAATATTTTAAAGAGCAAGGGATTAAGGCTAAGTACTTGCACAGCGATATTCAAACTTTGGATCGCATTAGGATTTTGACTGATTTTCGCAAAGGCAAATTTGACTGTTTAGTCGGCGTCAACTTATTGCGCGAGGGATTGGATCTGCCGGAAGTGACTTTAGTTGCAATTCTTGACGCGGATAAAGAAGGTTTTTTGCGATCAGAAACTTCTTTGATTCAGACGATAGGCAGAGCCGCCCGCAATGTGAGCGGACAAGTAATATTATACGCTGACGAGATAACCGGTTCAATTAAGCGCGCAGTTTCCGAGACCAACCGCCGCCGCGAAAAACAGCTTGATTATAATAAAAAACATAATATTACGCCGCAAACAATCAAAAGGAAAATCCGCGATATCACTAAAGTTTGGGGAATCAAAGAAAAGGATCTGAAAAAAACGCTTGATTTAGAATTAAAACCCGCCAAATGGGCTGGTAAAGTCTCGCCTGATAAAATTGAAGCAATCATCAAACAAAAAGAAAAGGACATGAGAAATGCCGCCAAAAATTTGGAATTTGAACTTGCCGCGATTTTGCGAGATGAGGTTAAGATGTTGAAAAAGGCGCAAAAACTTTAAATATTACAATAATTATATGCAAAACTACATCACCATTAAAGGCGCACGCGAGCATAACCTTAAAAATATCAACTTAAAAATCCCACGCAATAAAATGACGGTATTTACCGGCGTGTCCGGAAGCGGAAAATCGTCTTTAGCATTTGATACCATTTTTGCCGAAGGCCAGCGCAGATATGTTGAATCATTATCCGCTTACGCGCGCCAATTTTTAGGCCGCATGCAAAAGCCTGATGTTGATGAAATTGAAGGTTTGTCTCCGGCAATATCAATTGATCAAAAAGCCCATAGCGCGAATCCGCGCTCAACAGTGGCGACAATCACGGAGATTTACGATTATTTGCGCGTGTTATTTGCCCGCGTTGGAAAGCCGCATTGTCCTAAATGCAAAGAGCATATTCAAAAAATGACTGTTGACGATATGATTGATGTTGTTTTAAAAGGTACTGAAGCTTATAAAGATGGTTCAGCGCCTTTTTCTATTCTCATCTTCGCTCCAGTAGTCCGCGGTAGAAAAGGCGAATATTATCAGATGCTTTATAATATGTATAATTCCGGATTCTCTAAAGTGCGGGTTGACGGAGAAATCAAAGATTTATCGCAAAAAATTGAAATTGATCCGGCAAGACGGCATACTATTGAATTGGTGGCTGACACTTTATGTAAAAATGATTTTCCCGCCTTCGCTAAAGCTATTGCAGGCAAGCCCTCTGTTTCCATCCAGGAAAATCGAGATAAGCGCCAGCGCATATCAGAAGCTATAGAAACTGCTTTAGACTATGGCAATGGCATCATTACTCTTCAATTTCCGGACCGCTCGGAAAGAACTTTATCATCCAAATTCTCCTGTCCAAAATGCCATTACAGCTTCCCGGAAATTGAGCCGCGATTATTTAGTTTTAACAGCCCTTATGGCGCTTGCGAAAAATGCCATGGCCTGGGCACTAAATCACTGCACAATGATGACATATGTCTAGAATGTCAAGGCAAGCGCTTAAAGCCGGAATCCCTTTCCGTGCTTATCAATCAAAAAAACATTGTTGATATAACAGCGATGACGATTGAGGAAGCAATTAACTTTTTTCTGTATCTTAAACTGACTTCCCGAGAGCTGGAAATTTCTAAATCTATAATGAAAGAAGTGACAGACCGCTTGCAATTTATGATGGATGTAGGCTTGGAATATTTAACGCTTGACAGAAAAGCAGGCACGCTTTCAGGCGGAGAAGCGCAAAGAATCAGATTGGCTTCGCAAATCGGATCCCAATTAGTCGGCGCGCTTTATGTTTTGGACGAACCAACTATCGGCTTGCATCAGCATGATAATAAAAAGTTAGTGGAGACTTTGCAGAATTTGCGCGATATTGGCAATACTATCATTATAGTAGAGCATGATGAGAATACAATTTTGGCATCTGATTTTTTGGTTGATTTTGGACCTGGAGCAGGCAAGCATGGCGGCGAGATTGTCGCTTTAGGCCCGGTGCCGCAAATTTTTAACGATAAAAAATCTTTAACCTGCGCTTACTTGCGCGGCGAGAAAAAAATCAATATTCCTAATGTAAGGCGGAAAAATAATTTAGACAGCTTAAAAATTCGCGGGGCAAAAATATATAATCTGCAAAATCTGAATTTTGAAATACCTTTGCGCCGCTTTATCTGCGTCACTGGCGTTTCCGGATCCGGCAAAAGCACGCTTATGTATGATGTAGTTTATACTAATTTGCGCCGGCGCCTGCATCGCATCAATGAACCAACTCAAACAATCAAAGAAATAAAAGGCACGGAATACATTGATCGGTGCGCCTTGATTGATCAGACGCCAATAGGCCGAACACCGCGCTCCAATCCAGCGACCTATACCGGCGCTTTTATTCATATTCGCGATATGTTTGCGCAAACTCCGGAAGCGCGATTCCGCAATTACCGGCCGGGCAGATTTAGCTTTAATGTTAAAGGCGGGCGCTGCGAGCTTTGCCAAGGTCATGGCTATTTGGCAATTGAAATGCATTTTTTGCCAACGGTTTATGTTGACTGCGATGTCTGCAAGGGCACCCGTTTTAATCGCGAAACCCTAGAAGTGCATTATAAAGGCAAGGATATTTCCAAAATTTTAAAAATGACGATTGATGAAGCTGCTCCATTTTTTAAAGATATTCCAGCTATCTCTGATAGGCTGTCAACTATGCAAGATGTTGGCTTAGGCTATTTAGAGCTTGGCCAGCCGGCAAATACTTTATCCGGCGGCGAAGCGCAGCGCGTTAAATTGTCTAAAGAATTAGCCCGTCGCGCGTCTTTAGGCCGCACTTTTTATCTGCTTGACGAGCCGACTGTGGGCTTGCATTTTAATGATGTGCGCCAGCTTTTGGATGTCTTGCACAAATTAGTGGCACAAGATCATACAGTAGTCGTAATAGAGCACAATCTTGATGTGATCAAAACCGCGGATTATATTATTGATCTTGGTCCGGGCGGCGGCATTCACGGCGGCAGCATTGTAGCCTGCGGCACGCCGGAACAAGTCGCGCAATGCGAGGAGAGTTTGACCGGAAAGTATTTGGCGAGGGTGTTGTGAACTTTGATTGATTCTAAATATGATGAAAAAAGCAATAACAACTACCCTTCCAAACTCCCCGGGCGTTTATTTGATGAAAAACGCGCAGGGTCAGATTATTTACATTGGCAAAGCTGGCTCGCTTAAAAAGCGGGTTTCCTCTTATTTTCAAAAAACGAATGACAATAAAACTGCGGCTTTGATGTCAGAAATAAAAAAAATTGACTATCAAAAAACAGATTCAATCTTAGAAGCGACGATTTTAGAAGCTAACCTAATTAAAAAATATCAGCCAAAATACAACATTAAGGCCAAAGATGACCGCAGTTTTTTATATATAGCGATAACAAAAGACGAGTATCCTAAAATTTTAGTGAAAAGAGGACGGGAAATATGCAAAAATGCAACCAATAAATCAGCGGAGCGAGGAAGTTTGAGGCAAGTAAAAGCTATTTTTGGTCCTTTTACTAACCATAACATGGTCCGCTCAATTCTAAAATTAGTGCGAAAAATTTTCCCATGGAGCAACTGCAATCCGAACGCGAACAAACCCTGCTTTTATTACCATCTTGGCCAATGTCCTGGGATATGCACCGGCGAAATCAGTGCTTATAAATATCAAAGAACCATTAGCAACCTTATTTTATTTTTTAAAGGCAGAAAGCAACAGGTAATTAAAAAACTAAACAAAAAAATGAATAAGTTGAGTGCTCAAGAGAAGTTTGAAGAAGCAACACAGCTACGTAATCAATTGCATTACTTACAGCATATTCAAGATATAGAATTGCTCAAAAGAGAAGAGAAACCTGCCTGGCTCACAAGGGTTGAGGGCTATGATATCTCCAATATTAGCGGAAAACAAGCTACCGGCAGCATGGTGGTTTTTGGAAATGGTCGGCCCAATAAAAACGAATATCGCCGCTTTAAAATTAAAACTATACTTAGCGCCAATGATCCAGCCATGCTAATAGAGGTAATTCAACGCCGCTTTAAACATCAAGAATGGCCCAAACCTGATTTAATTTTGGTTGATGGAGGCAAAGCGCAAGTCGGCGCCATCGTCAAAATATTAAAATTATTAAATTTGACCGTGCCAATTATCGGCATTGCTAAAGGCATAACGCGGAAAAAAACAAATTTCATCTTTGGACCGATAGACATCAACAGTAAAAAATTTATTATCCAAAATAAAAATCTCTTTATCCAAGTCCGAAACGAAGCCCATCGCTTTGCTTTAAATTATCACCGTAAATTAAGACAGCAATTGACGATTATTAAAAAATAAAGTAATATAGCATCAACCTTAATA
>JBBTVS010000028.1:0-9766 GCA_038078695.1 Patescibacteria group bacterium | reverse complement strand
ATAATTTGGTGTTATAAAAGATGGACAGCAGTTTCAAAAAAATTTCAAAAACTTCACGACATTATCCTTTTCTATAGTAAATCGGAACAATATAAATTCAATGAAATATTAGTTCCGTATGATGATAAAGAAAGACACTATACAGAAAAAGACAATGAAGGCGAGTTTAGATGGCAGTATCTCGGTGGTAAAAAGTATAAATTGTATAAAAAGGAAGGGGTTAAGGTTGGTGACTGGTGGGAAGTAGATTATCTAAACTCAATGGCAAAAGAAAGGATTGGCTATCCCACCCAAAAACCCGAAGCTCTTTTAGAACGCATTATTAAAGCATCATCAAGCGAGTGTGATGTTGTCGCCGACTTTTTTTGCGGCGGCGGGACGACTTTGGCGGTGGCGCAAAAGTTAAAGCGCAGATTTATTGGGAGTGATATTTCGCGAGTGGCTGTTTCCGTCACTTTAGACAGATTGATAAGAGACGCGGAGCAGATGACAGGGCAAAAAGCCTCCACTAATAAGTCAAAAGATTATAAACAAGGCATGTTGCCAACAATAGAGCGAGTTCAAGTTCCGGACATTAAAATTTATTATCACGGCGTTTATCCGGTAAATAAATTTGAGAGCGTATCGCAAGACGAGTTTGATAATTTTATTTTAACCTGCTTTGGCGCCGGCAAAAACACGGTTGAAAACGGGATCAGCGGCTTTAAAAATCAATTTAATCCTATTTTAGCGGGTCCTGCTTCCAAAAATGACGAATTGACTGCAGAGCAAGTCAAAAAATTTGTCCAATCTGTAATTAAAAATCACATTCAATCAAACCAAAGATACACTTTAACCATTTTAGCTTGGCGGTTCCAGCCGGGAGTAAAGCAGTATGTTAGACAACTGCGACAGGGATTCTTTAAAAAATTGCAAGAGCAGGGAGTAGTTTTAGAAATAGAACTTATTCCAATTAGAAACCATCAATTTAGAGAGCGCATCGCTTCGCATATCGCCATTGCCGAAGAAGACAAAGAAAAACTTTTGCAGTTCATTGAATCTCCGCTGATTATTGAGATCGTCTATCGTCAAAAACAAAATTTAACTTATGAATTTGAAGCAATCGCCAAAAGCATCAATACTGACGGCTATTTAATAAATTGCCAATGGGATTTTAATTTTCAAGAAAGCAATTTCTCCGAGCCAAAATACTCGCTTAATCGGGCGCGGAAAAACAACCGCTTTGAAGCGATTTTAAAAACAGAGAAAATTTTTGAAAAAGCAGGAGTTTACAAAATCGCCTGCAAGGTGCAGGATAATTTTGGCGGGGAGGCGGTAAAGGTTGTTGAAATTGAAATAAAATAGATAAACAAGAGATTATGTTAAAAAATACTTACAATATTTATTGCGATGAATCTAGAATAGACAATACCGATTCACAAAAAATGGCAATCGGCGCTTTAATTATTCCGAGAAACAGTAAAAAAGCAATTGTTCAAAATATTAAATCTATATATCAAAAATATAATTTTGGATACGAATTAAAATGGACAAAAGTGCATAAAAAATTTTTTGATTTTTATAAAAAGATTATTGATTATTTTGTCTTTGCAAACGATTTAAAATTCCGCTGTATCATTGTTGATAAGACACAAGTTAAGTTAAAAGAATATCATAACGAAGATTTTGAATTGGCATTTTTTAAATTTTATTATCTAATGCTCAAAGCTAAATTATTAGATAATAATACATATTATATTTTTTTAGATAAAAAGCCGACCCGGGACAAAAATAGGGCTCGAGCGTTGCATGCTTTTTTAGATTCCTATGTTTTATGGAATAAAAAAAATTGCAGTATAAGTCATTTTCAAGCGTATGATTCAAAAAATAATGTAATGATTCAGTTGGCAGATTTTTTAGTGGGGTTAGTTAGCTTTGCGTGCAATAATAAAGACACCATTGTTTCACCAAAAAGAAAGGTTGCAGAATATTTAAAAGATAAATTACAGATAAAAAATTTTGATTCATCTTCATTCTTAAACGAAAAAAAATTTAATATTTTCGTCTGGGATAGCAATTTATGCAAAAAATAGAATTGATTATATTGCAATCAGAAGAGAAATATCGCCAAGAATACCTAAAAACTTATGTAAGTGCTAATTTTTATTTAATTGACATACCTGTAATTTTTAGTGCTCAAGATTTTGATCATATATTTTTTGAACCAAGCAAAGAAGGAACAGAATATATCTTTAGTCCGCGCAGAGCCAAACGAATGTATTTTATAAAAGCTATTTTATCTGAAAAATTAAACATAGAAATGATGTATGAACCAGACAGAGAAACAATAGCTTTATTTTGTTTAGATTTAGAATGCGTGATGTATTTAAGGATTCGGCCTGGTACAGGCAGTTTGCAGGTTGGCACATTTTTTGATTTCGGCAGGGACCATACTAAAATGTATTTGAAACAAAAAAAGAAGTGCGTTCCGATTACACTTCAGGAAATTAAAAAGAATTTGATTTTAAAAGCTGTTAGTTTGGGGCCAACAGCTTAAATGCCGACAGTTTTACACTGTAAAACTTATCCACAGCTTATCATAATTATTAAAAAAAGTAAAATTTTAACAAGTATTTTATCTTGTATTTATAAAAAACGATCTCCGTTTTCTTAAAGAAAACGGAGTCTCGGAGGCCGAAGCCCATTATGTTTAATATAATAAACCTTGTTAACACTTATATCAAGTATTTAGACTATGCGCAACTCATTTAACGAACATCTAACAAATTTTCAAGACTGGCGCGAAAACGGCTATGCTTTGCCTTATATTTCTGATAAAGCTAAAGAGGAAAAAATAAAGCATTTTTTAAAATATTTGGATTCAGACAGCTTTAAAAACAGCTCTAAATTTGAGCTATACCACTTTCAAACAGAAGCCATCAAAAGAACTATTTACAGCTTTGAAATGTTAGGCAAAAAAGACCTGCTTTTAAACATTGTCACCGGCGGCGGAAAAACAGTCATCATCGCCGGAATCATCGCTTATCTGCGGATCGCGCATGATTTTAACAAATTTTTAATTTTAGTTCCAAATACCATAGTCCGTCAAAGATTAGTTGACGCTTTTAATCCAGCGTCAAAAACCTTTGTCTTTGATGAATTTAAATTTTTCTTTAATTCTTATGATTATTTAAAAGACAGATTTTCTTTGCACATAATGGAGCAAGGCAAAGACCCATCCGGCGTTAGAACAGCCAATATTATTTTAGGAAACATTCATCAAATCTACGAAGGCAAAACCAATTTAGCCGTTTTAATGGATAAAGCAAATGTTGATCAAATAGCTATTTTTAACGACGAAGCGCACAACACAAAAGCCAAGCAGTATAATTTGCTTTTGCACAAATTAAAGCCCAAGCGATTTATTAGAATTGATACCACTGCCACTCCAGAGCGATTAGACGGTTTGCATCCAGACAGCGAAATGATTTTAGAATACGGCATTAAGCAGGCAATGCGGGATAAAATTGTCAAAAGAATTGTGGTTTTTAAGCCAGATGTAGACATTGTTAAATTAAAATGGAAAGACGAAGAAGGCAAGGTTTATTCGGTTGACGAAATTCCCTGGGAGCAGATAGAAAAAGGCTGGGTAGCAAGAGCCTATGATGGCAAAAGAGTCAAAATCCCAGCAGTAAAATATGTAACCGATCAAAAGCCGGCTGCTCAATTATTAAATGTGGCTTTGCAATGTTTAGAATACCAAAAAAAGGGCGTGCCTTTGGATACGGACGGCAAGCCAAAATATAAACCGCTACTGTTTATAGTAACTTTTAGCATTAGCGACGCCAAGCAAGTGGCTAAAATTTTAAGAGGCGTTTTTAAAAGAGAAGTGTTAGTAGTGCATAACGAAGCGCCTGAAGCGGATAAAGAAATTGCTATGCAATTAAATCAAGATATGAAACAGGTGACTTATGACGCGATTGTCTCGGTAATGATGCTGCGCGAAGGCTGGGATGTCAAAAATATTGCTGTAATCTGCCTTTTTAGAAAATTTTGCTACAAACAAGTTGGCGACAAAATAATGTCGGTTTACGGACCCCAGGTAATCGGCAGAGGATTGCGCCGCATTATTATCAGCAAAGATCGCTGGGAGAGTTTGTATGTAGTTGACCATCCAATTTTAAAACATAATTGGCTTTGGGATCAGCTTGACGCGGCTAAATACGAAGGCAGTTTAAATCCGGGTGATATAATTGACGAGCAAAAATTGCCGGAAGAGCAGCCAGATCAAGAGACAAGACTTCAAGAAGACGACGCAGGTAAATTAAAAGAAAAAATTAACGAAGAAATTGATTGGAAAAAATTAGCAGAAGAGGTGCCTGATTTTATTGATAAAAAAAAAGTTATCGCTGATTGGCAGAAATTTTTAGATAACTATGAATACATTCTTGAAGGCGTAAGCATAGAAGAAAAAATAAACCAAATAAAATCAAGAAATTTAGATTCAGGATTTACTGTTTTGGAAAAGGGCGAGGACATACCTAATATTTCTGTTTCAAATGTTGAGACAGCAATACATTATTCACGCGAGGAATTGCAGAAAATAATGCTAAAGGAGATGAGCAATACTGCCAAAGACGCGCTGGTAGAGTACGACGGCAACCCTGACTCGCGCCAGACTATAATTTATGATGTTTTAAACAATCATATTAAAAAAAGATTTTTAGGCGGCAGTGAAATAAGCCGATGCGATAATAAAAGTTTGTTAGAACTTTTTTGGGACACATGGTCGCAGATTAGAGAGAATTTTTTAAAGCCAGAATTAATAGAGGGAATTTTGGCCAATAAATAAAATGAGGAGCATTAGGGGAAAATTAAAAAGTTTAAAAAAATCGCCTTTTGGCGAGGAAAATTACGATTCCCTACTGGAGCGGGATTATATGATTGAGTTAGAGCAAAACCCTTCAGTAAAGTCTTGGACCAAAAAACACAATATTAAAATACCTTACAAATTTTTACGATTTTTTAATAAAAATTATCTGCCGGATTTTTTAGTAGAAAACCAAGACGGAACTAAAGAAATCCACGAAGGCAAAGGTTTGCCGTTGTTGTTTTGGGGCTCAACTACAGCCAAAAGAAAAGCGGCAGAAGAATATTGCGAGAAAAAAGGCTGGAAGTATAAAATTATCACGCATGGCAAGCAGGTGTTTTATAAAAGTAATTTTGTGAAGAGCCATGAAAATTAAGATATATTTTAAGTTTTAATTTGGGCATTTGTTATTTTAACATAGCATAATCTAAAAACTTATCGACCATAGAATCCCCTGTTTGACAACAAGCCTAATTTTTTGTTATGTTGATAATACCAGTTTTCACTTTTTCCGCCGAAGGCGGATCCGCCTCTGGCGGAAACTTTATTTATGTCAGTACAAATAAAAAAACACACAAGATCATCCAAAGGCAGGCGCCGTTCGCATCTAAAATTAAACAAGCAGATCTTAACAGTCTGCAAGCACTGCGATTCTTCCAAACAGCCGCATCGCTTATGCGCTAATTGTCAAAAATACTAAAATGTCTCCCAGGCATTTGGCTCGCGCCATAATTCTGCAGACTTTATTTATATGGGATTTTAATAATCAAGATTCCGATAAAATTGATTTTTACATTAAATATAATTTGCAAGAATTTGCCCCTTATCTATCAGACACGGAATTTATTATTGAACGGATTAAAAATACAATCGCCTTCCAGCCGGAGATAGACAAAGTTATTAACGAGCACGCCATTGAATGGCCTGTTGAAAGATTGACAGTGCTTGATCGCAATATTTTGCGCTTGGCTATTTTTGAGACATTCAATCACCAAGAAATACCGGCTAAAGTTGCTCTAAACGAAGCGGTAGAATTGGCCAAAGAATATGGAGGCAGTTCATCGCAAAAATTTGTCAGCGGCGTTCTGGGCGCTATTTACGATAAATATTTTAAATATCATGCAGAAAAACTTATCTGTTTTGGAAAAAAAACTTAATGTCAGATTTAATAAAATCTCTTTACTGCGGCAGGCTTTAGTCCATAAATCTTATATCAACGAAAATCCAAAGTTTGTCTTGGACCATAATGAAAGATTAGAGTTTTTAGGCGACGCGGTTTTAGAATTAGCCGTAACTGAATATTTATTTAAACATTATCCTAGAACTCCGGAGGGCGAAATGACAAACTGGCGCGCATCCTTGGTTAATACCGTTATGCTGGCGGTTACGGGCGATGATTTTGGTTTATATCAATATCTTTTTTTAAGCAAAGGCGAGAGAAAGGATCAAAATCCCAAAGCAAGGCAATATATATTGGCTAATGCGTTTGAGGCTTTAATCGGAGCTATTTATCTGGACCAGGGCATTGACACGGCTAAAGATTTTATTACCAAAAATTTGATTTCCAAACTGTCTCATATTTTACAAAATAAATTGTATTTAGATCCTAAAACGCGTTTCCAGGAGGCGGCGCAGGAAAAAATAGGCGTCACCCCGGTTTATAGGGTATTAGACGAAGAGGGCCCGGATCACGCCAAAAATTTTACCATAGGCGTTTATTTAAAAGATGATATGGTGGCTGAAGGCCAGGGCTTGTCTAAGCAAGAAGCTCAAGTGCAAGCCGCTCTAAAAGCTTTACAAGTAAAAAAATGGCTTTAAAATGGATTTACTTCCTACCGTAAGCGATTCTAAAACTCAAATAGAGCTTGATAGAACATTGGTTAACATCAAACAAAAAGGATTAGTTGATCAGGCGAAACAAGAGGCCAAGAAAAGAGGCTTAAATTTTGTGCGGCTTATCCATAAGCCAATACCCTTAA
This sequence comes from Patescibacteria group bacterium, assembly GCA_038078695.1. Classification (GTDB taxonomy): domain Bacteria; phylum Patescibacteriota; class Patescibacteriia; order UBA9629; family UBA9629; genus JBBTVS01. The sequence continues at coordinate 2,938 of JBBTVS010000028.1, read as the reverse complement.
ACGCTTTGTCTGCTTTGCCAAAAGATGAAGCTCGCAGCAATCAGGCAATAGTATATTACAAAGATCATAATCTAATCAAATTAGCCTGTTTAGATCCAGATGACCGCAAGGTTAAAGAATTAATCAAGAGATTACTAAAGAAGTATAATCGGCCGATTAATATAGCTATTACCACGGCAGAAGATTTAGAGGGCGCATTAAAAGAGTATCAATATATTAAAACACAGTCTTTTGCCGAATCTATCAGTATAAATGAATCAATTATTCAATCAATGTCCGAGGAAATAGATGACTTGCGCGAACTTGCCGATAAAATACATCATGCATCTGTAAGCGAATTTTTGAATTTGCTTTTTGCCGCCGGTTTAAAGAGCAATGCTTCTGACATTCATCTCCAGCCGGAGCAAAAATCCGTGCAAGTGCGTTTTAGAATAGACGGGGTCTTGCATCATATTTTTGATTTAGAAACTGATGAATTCTTTCAAATTAAAAAACGGATTAAATTGCTGGCTAAATTAAAAATTAATATTGAAGATAAGCCGCAAGACGGCAGTTTAAGCATAAAGATGCCAGGCAATCAAATCGATCTGCGCGTCTCTGTCTTGCCCAGCAATTATGGGGAAAGCATAGTGATTAGAATTTTAAACCCGCAAAGCGTAAAATTAAATTTTACTCAATTGGGTTTTAGAGAAGATCAAATCCGTGTTTTAGAAGAAGAGATCAACAAACCTAATGGTTTGATTATTTCCTGCGGACCAACCGGGTCAGGCAAAAATACCACTTTATATGCTATTTTATTGCAATTAAACAAAACAGAGACGCAGATTATCACTTTAGAGAATCCGATTGAATACAAATTAGCCGGCGTGGTGCAGACTCAAGTAGATCCGGACGATCAAAAATTCGTCCAAGGATTAAAGGCGATCTTGCGGCAGGACCCGGATGTTATTATGGTAGGAGAAATCAGGGATTTGGAAACAGCGGAAACCGCCATTAACGCCGCTTTAACCGGACATTTAGTTGTTTCCACCATTCATGCCAATGATGCCGTTGGAGCTATTCCCCGTTTTTTGGCTATGGGCGTAAAGCCGTTTCTTTTAGCTCCGGCGCTAAATATGATTATTGGACAGAGATTAATAAGAAGGCTTTGCGAGCATTGCAGGGAACCTTTAAAAATTAGCGCAAAATTATTGGAACAAATCAAAGAAGAATTAAAAACAGCGCCGGTTGATTTAGATAATCTGACTTTTTACCAGAGCAAAGGCTGTAAATATTGCCACGGCTTAAGCTATAAAGGCAGAATAGGCATTTATGAAATATTAAAAGTCGACGATAAACTTACAGAAGTTATTCAAAGAGGAGAAGCGGCAGAGTACAAAATAGCGGAATTAGCACGCAGGCAAGGAATGATTACTATGACGCAGGACGGGCTGCTTAAAGCATTAAAAGGCATTACAAGCGCGGAAGAGGTGTTTAGAGTAACAAAATGAAATTTGCAAAAAAAAGAAAAGTATGCTAAATTTATAGCTACTATGTCAGGATACGAATTACTTTATTTAATTCCATTAACTAAGACTCAAGAAGAAGTCCAAAATATCATACGGCAAGTTAATCAAATATTATTAAAACATAAAGCTAACATTCTGTATAATGATATTTGGAGCCGTTCCAAACTCTCTTATTCAATCAAAAAAGCAGAGCATAGTTTTTATGTTCTTTGTTATTTTGAAGCTAATGATGCGGTTCCGGCTAAAGTTAAGCAGGACCTTTTATTAATAAGCGATATTTTAAGAAATGTTATCATTAAACATAAGCATTTAGAGCCGCAAATTAAAAGGTTTGTGGAAAAACAAGAGCCAATAAAAAGGATCTATGGAAAATCCGTCAAGCCAAAACCAGTAGTTTTAAATGATTTAAACGCGCCAGCTATAAAAGAAGAAAAAACTCCAGAGCTGGCAGAAATCAAACAAGCTGACCATGAAGCTTCTATTAAAGAATTAGATAAAAAATTAGAAGACATATTGGGCGAGGAGATAGAATTATAATTTTATAAAGTATGTAAGATTTAAGATAGCAGGCTTTGATTTTAAACTGTTATTTTAAATTTTAGATTGATCTTATGGACCTAAATAAAGCAATGATTATTGGCCGATTAACTCGGGATCCGGAATTGCGCACTATCCCAAGCGGAATTTCGGTGGCTAACTTTGACATAGCCACCAACCGCGTTTACACTGATCAATCCGGCGCTAAGCGCGAGACTGTTGAATTCCACAGTATAGTTATGTGGCGCCGTTTGGCAGAGATCGCGTCTCAATATTTGCGAAAAGGCGGCAAGGTATATATAGAAGGCCGTCTGCAGACTAGAAGCTGGGATGATCCAAACGGGTTTAAAAGATATAAAACGGAAATAGTGGCTGATAATATGATTATGTTGGACAGGCCGCCGACAACTGGCTTAGCTTCTTATCCGCCAGTCTCGGCGCAAGCTCCGAGAAGTTCTGCGCCAGCTTCTTTCGCCCGCCCGGCGCCAGCATGGGCAAGCCAGCCTCCAATTTCAGAAAACCAGCCTGCAGAAGCGCCGGCTGATAGGACCGCTCCACAAGATCAAGAAGAGGATATACCAACTATAGATATTTCTGAAGATGAACCGATGTCTAATCAAAAGGATGAAGAAGTGTCTGTAGAAGATATTCCGTTTTAAAGTCCTATATAAATAATATAAATTTATGAATGACGCTAAAAAACATTGTTATTATTGCATAGAAAAACAAGACATAATTGATTATAAATTAATCAAGGCTTTGACTTATTATATTTCCAATTATAAAAAGATTCTGCCCCCTCACTATACTGGATTATGCGCGAAACATCAAAGAAAAGTTGCTTCTGCCATTAAAATAGCTCGCGAGGCAGCCTTACTGCCATATGTTAGATC
>JBBTVS010000027.1:0-2078 GCA_038078695.1 Patescibacteria group bacterium | reverse complement strand
CACATCTATGGGGACTAACGAGGTTAAAAAATTTTTATCTTTTTTAATATAATCTTCTATGTATGCGCGATAATGCTTAATCTTACCAGTTAAAAAATCACTTTCCACTGACTTATCAGTTGAAATCAGGATATCTGTCTCGCCTACTATTATGCGATTATGTATGAGTTCGCTTGCACCAACCCAATCCCGATAAAATCTTTCTTGATAACCTTTTTGTTTCATAATCGCAAAAGCGCTAAACCTCTGTTTAATCGACAATCAACACCGCAAAAGCGCAAAGTTCAGTTTAGCGAAATTTTGCGTTTTTGCGGATATTTTGCGGTTTAGCGGTGTATAAATTATTTCAGCAGATTCTCGGAATCGGGTCTGAGACCAGCATATCTAAGATTCTTGAACCACCCACGATTGTCTTTAAAATAACCTTACCTTTATGCTGACTGCTGACTTCTCCAATAATCCGGCTTTCTCTGCCGCCGGCCAGACTCTTCATAATTTCTAGTATTTTTTCTGATTTATCTTTATCCACGATTAAAACTACCTTGCCTTCATTAGCTATGTATAAAGGGTCCAGGCCTAATATATCACAGGCAGCCTTAACTGATTTTTTTATCGGTACGTTTTGCTCATCTATAACAATACCCAAACCGGTTAATTGGGCTATTTCATTTAATGTTGTGGCCAATCCTCCCCGGGTAGGATCGCGCATAAATCTTATGGCATTACTAGAAAATCTTTTGGAATTCTTTAGAAGTCCTAAGATTAAATTATTTAATGGCGCTGAGTCGCTCTTTATCCTAAATTCAAAATTCAATTCCTTTCTCTGGCCCAGGATGGCAATACCGTGGTCACCAAGAGAACCATTGATGATGATTTTATCACCAGGCCTAATAGATTTTGCAGAAAGCCTAACTCCGTCGAGGATCTGGCCAATCCCTGAGGTATTTATATAGACCCCATCCGCATCGCCTTTTTCTACTACCTTTGTGTCAGCGGTAACTACTTCCACATTACTTTGCCTTGCGGCATAAGCCACTGATTTAGTAATCTTCTCTAATAGATTGATGGAGAAACCTTCCTCAATAATCAGACCCCACGACACTACTAATGGTCGGGCGCCCATCATGAGTAAATCATTGACTGTCCCGAATATAGAGAGGCTGCCAATATCTCCGCCTGGGAAAAATATAGGTTTTACTACATAAGAATCAGTGGTAAAGGCGAGGTCTTTTTTAGTAACCTTTATCCTGGCAGCATCGGTTAACTGGCGCAAGATCGGACTTTTGAGATGTTCTAAAAAAACTCCTTTAATCAAATCACTGGTTAACTTCCCGCCGCTGCCGTGTCCGATTAAGATTCTGTCCATAAAATACTTGAGTTAAAAAAATAACTTAATATCAAATTGTTTCAATACCCAAAGACCTTAAATCTTTTTTTAGTTTCTCTACAGCTATAAAATGCAGGCTTTTTATTCCCAGACCAGCCGCCTTTTCTATCAAATTTGCTCTATCATCAATATAAATTGTTTCTTTTGGTTTTGCCTTAAAATATTTGAGCGCCTTTTTATAAATAACAGGGTGGGGCTTTCTAAAACCTATCACGTAAGAAAGGACTATCCGAGGGAATATCTTTAAAGCCCCTGGAAATTTTTCTTTTAGATAGTCAAAATGGAGCTTATTTATATTGGATAAAAGTAAAATCTTGTATCTTGTCTTTACAGTCTTTGCAATTCTCTGGACTTGCTTGTTTTTTGGGCTGATAAAGAAGATCTCATTCCATATGGGAACAAAATCTCTGTAACTAATATTTAATTGGAGTTTCTTTTTAAGCCTAGAAAAAAACTCAAAACCGCTGAGCTTGCCTTCTTCGAATTGCTTAGTTAAAGATGAGTCAAAAAAAAGGTTGTAGGTCTCTTGCAGGCTTTTATTAGTGTATTTAACAATACGCCGGGCGGCAAGCCAATGATTAAAATCGACTAACACCCTGCCTAAGTCAAAAATAATTAATTTATATTTTGGCTTTTTCATATGCATTTCTTTGTTATTCTTTAGGGAATTTGGTTTAATTTCGGCAGGCCT
>JBBTVS010000026.1:0-1045 GCA_038078695.1 Patescibacteria group bacterium | reverse complement strand
AAAATTTTTATGAGCCGCAATATTAAAATGTTGCGGCTTTTTTTTATATGCCTATGCTTAGTTCTTTTTTGCGCGCAAGTTTTACTAGCCCAGACTGATAAGAAGCTTGCAAATATAAAAAAAGAATTAATAAATACCCCATGGACAATATATGTTATTAGTAAAGAAATGGTAAAGCAAAAACTAAAATCGGAGGTTAAAATAGATTCTTTGACTTTTACTGAAAGTTCAGTTTTATCAAAAAATCTTTCAACCGAAGGGTATTCAAAAGACGGCTCAAGCTATAAGATTAAAATAGGCGCTGATGGTTTTTATATATGGGAATCGATTCAACTGCATGAAAATCAGAAAGATATTGTTTTTTTAAAAGGAACATTAAAAAACGGAGAAATGACAGGCGTCATAGTGTACCAGCCGGAAGGCGGGCAGGGCAGGACATATAATTTTACGACAGTTCAACCAAAAGGAGGAGGAAGCGATGAAGAATAAAGAAATTTCAATTCTAACTTTAAATTTTATGATTGCGTTTTTATTTCTATTGCTGGCGATTGCGCCATGCGTAGTGGCAGAAACTAGCGAAGAGTTAGATGTCCAGCGCCGAGCGCAAATCGAAAAGGCGAGAAAAATCCTCGCGGGTACGACATGGACCGTATATACCGCACTTCAGGAAACGAAAAGACCGGAAGAAGCGACAGAAGTTTTTACATTTACCGAACGCAGGGTAACGACCCAGAATCTTGCTAATCAGGGATATGGCATGGACGGCTCTAATTATTCAGTGAATTACGAACCTGATGGAACTCTTGTCTGGGAGACCATGCAAAAATATAAGGACGGAGAAGGAGAGGTCATCCTAAGAGGTGATCTGCGCGGCGATGTTATGACAGGCGTGATAGATATTCAGCCGGCTAAAGGCGCGAGAAAGATATATTATTTTACGTCACAGAAGGAGAAGCCGGCGACAGCGGCGGTTACTTCGACAACAACATCAACTACTACGGAAACTAAGAAATAGGAAAAGAAAAGAGGCTGGGGCAGGTAGTAA
>JBBTVS010000025.1:0-13703 GCA_038078695.1 Patescibacteria group bacterium | reverse complement strand
TCCTGCAGGCAAAATTAAAATTATAAAAATACTTTTGCCATTGAGGATCAGATGATTGATATAAATTATCTCCAACAATATAATCCGCAAATAACTCGCGGGCCCGCAAAACTTCTTTTAGTCTTTTTTGATTTTTCTTGTCCTCTATTGTTAAATCAAACAATTCTAAAGCGCGCTCAAACGCGTTTTTGGCAAAATTCGCATTATCTTTCCATTTAAGAGTCCTCTGTACTTCACTGCCAATATTGGCCATTTGTTCTAAAAAAGATAATCTCTGCCATCTGCCTTTGGCTAATTGTTTATGTTGATAATTCACTTTATGATTAACTTATTGACTATTTTTCTAATTCTTTTTTGAATGCCCATATCTTCTACGCTTCTGCTTCTATTATTTTGAGACGGTCGCAAATTTATCATTGAGTCAAACTCAATAAAATTATCACTGTCTTTTAGTCCCGGATAAATATTGATGCCCCAAAGATTCTGTTGCTTTGATCCTCGTTCTATCAATAAAGCTTCTTCATCAGCATGAAGCTCGCCATTAATTGCCATAATTTTTTTTTCAATATCAACCACTGCCTTAACTAAATTCACGAATATTTCTTGAGCCATTGCCTCCAGTTCTTTTATAGTAATTTTTTTTTCTATTATTTTCATTATATTTTATTGCGATTTTTATTTTAACCGCTGTACATTAAATACTATTTTCGGACAAGCTCTAAAAACTCCTTTTCATTAATAATTTTGATGGCTAATTCGCGTGCTTTATTATATTTGGATCCCGGATGCGCGCCGGCTACCGCATAATCAGTATTTTTAGAAACTTGCGAGCTAATCGCGCCGCCTTGTTCTATAATCAAGTCTTTGGCTTGATCCCGCGTCAGCGATTTTAAAGAACCAGTCAAAACAAATGTTTTGTCAGATAATTTTTTTTGCGATAAAGCAGGATAAGCGATCTTAATGCCGGCTGTCTCAAGTTTATTTAATATTTTTTGGTTGTTTTTATTAGAAAACCATTCTTTGACGCTATTGGCAATCTTGGGACCAAAATCATAAATTTTTTCTAGTTGCTTTATGTCTATTTTAGATAAACTATCAGATAGTTTATTAATTTGCAAATTCCCATAAGTTTTTTGAATAAATTCCGCCAGCGCCAGCGCTATCGCCTCGCCAATATGAGCAATGCCTAAACCGTATAAAAATTTAGATAAATTGATTTTTTTAGCCGCGTTTATTGAAGATAATAAATTGTCAGCGCTTTTTTGCCCGAATCCTTCCAAAATTTCAATATCGCCTTTTTTTAAAGTAAAAATGTCAGCCGCGTCAGTTATCAAACCTTGATTCAAAAACCGTTTAATAATCTTTCCGCCCAGGCCGTCAATATTAAAAGCTCTCTTGGAAGCAAAATGTTCAATCTTAGCTTGATTGCGCGCTCCGCAGGCGCTATTGGAGCAAAAATGCAGGATGCTGTTTCCAGAGTCGTCAATTTTAACATTAGAGCCGCATATTGGACAAATTTTTGGAATTTTAAATTTTGACGTTTTTTCCGGGCGCAGGCGCGGCAGGATTTTAACTACTTCTGGAATAATGTCGCCGGCTTTGCGGATAATTACGGTATCGCGGATTCGCACGTCTTTTTCGTCAATAAAAGCTTGATTGTGCAAAGTGGCTCGCGATACGGTAGAACCGGCTAAAAGCACGGGCGCCAAATGCGCCACTGGCGTTAAGCGCCCCAAGCGCCCGATTTGCACGTCTATATCTAGAACAACAGTCGCTGTTTCTTCTGGAGGAAATTTAAAAGCCAAAGCAAAGCGCGGCGCCTTGCCAGTGTACCCTAATATTTTTTGAAATTGACGGTTATTGACTTTAATTACAACGCCGTCAACCAAATAATCCAACTTTTCATGAAGTTTGCGCCAAAATTCTAAATTAGCCAATACTTCTTTTAAGTCCCGGCAGTATTTAAAATGCTTTTCTACTTTAAAGCCTAAATTCTGCAAACTAATTAGTTCTTTAAGCTGGCTTTCAGGCGTTTGATTTTCCGGCCAAGCCCAATCATAAATAAAAGAATTTAGGCGCCGGGATGCGGTGATTTTAGGATCTAATTGGCGGATTGAGCCGGCCGCGGCATTGCGCGGATTGGCAAAAACAGGCTGCCCTGCCTGGTTAAATTTTTTGTTCAACCGGGCAAATTCTTGTTTTGACATCCAAACTTCCCCTTCTACCGCTAAATCAATTGCTTTGCGCAAGCGCAAAGGGATGCTGCTGATGGTTTTAATATTCTGCGTAACATCTTCTCCAATAATTCCATCGCCGCGAGTGGCGGCTGTATAAAGCTGGCCGCGCTTATAGGTTAAAACAATATGCAAACCGTCAATTTTAAGCTCGCATACGTAATCTATATCCGAAGCCCCGAGCCCAGTGATCTGTTTTTGCAGAATTTTTAAATTGCGCTCCTCCCAATCCTTAACTTCCTCAAAAGAAAAACCGTCATTAAGCGACCATTGTCTTACTTGATGTTTGACTTTTTGGAATTTGTCCAAAGGCTTGCCGCTCACTCGCTGGGTAGGGGAATCAGAAGTAATAAATTTTGGAAACTGGCGCTCCAAATCAGCCAATTCTTTTTTTAATGAATCCCATGCGCCGTCTGAAATTTCTTGTTTGTCTAAAACATGATACAAGTAGCTGTGGCGGCGAATTTCTTGTTTTAATTTATTTATCCGTTTTAGAGCTTCTGTTTTGGTCATTTAACTTAAATCGCTGAATAACTTTTTTTTGCTTGCCTCAAACTCCCTCGCTCCGCTCGGTCGGGGCTTCGCCCTAAGGCTCGTCTGCGCAAAAAGAAGTTATTCAGCGATGATTATTTTAGCAATGATTTATTGGAAAAAATCGCATAATCCCAAATTTCCGAGACAAAATCAGAGCCAGTGCCGGCCTTTTCAATTTTTTGGACGATTCTTAAAGCTTGCTTATTTGTTTTTTCCTGTCCTGTGCTTTTGATTTCCATAAATCCGGGAATGAGTTTTAGCGCATCAGGCGATCCCTGCTTATATAATTTCAGAGACCCTCCCATCAATGTGTCAGACGACAGAAGTTTAATGCGGATTATGCCGATGTTGACTGCGCCCAGTATAAAATTGTCGCCTGCTTCAGACATTTCAGAGCATGCCTTTGCTTCGCCCGGTGATTGTTCGCCGGTGCATATTTCATTAAAATTAAAGGTAAAAGACCCTGTTCCGATTGCTCGCCGCTTTACAGGAGGCAGCAGCTGAATTCCTGATTCAACATTCCATAAGATAAAACTAATTTCAAATTCTCTTGGAACAGCTTCGGACCATTCCAAAATCATTTTATCAACTTCGTAAGCAGGATCATAAGGAGGATCATTTTTGTCTTCAGGATCATATAAATTAATTGTTATGGTTTGATTCTGCTGTAAAGTTACGGGCAAATCGCTGACTCCTAAATCAATTTGCAATTTAGCGCAATCAATAACATTAGCCGCATCGTTGCAGTCCGTCATCACGCTTATTTTTGGGATTATATCAACATCTAAAATTTTGCCGGCGGCCAAAGCTTTATTGATTAAATATGCGCTGTGCTCCGCGCTGCTTTCCGCGGTGTAAGCGGCAAATACGGCCTTTTTTAAGTTTTCTGATTTGCGCATTTCTAAAATAGAACTGCTGAATAAAACCGCGGCTGATAAAGACATAATTGCGATTGCGGTTAGGGCAAAAACTATGATATTGCCTTTGACATTATTTAATTTGCTCATATTATTTTAGTTGTATTTTATATATTCCATTATTTGAATCTGCCATATATAATATTTTTTCGTCAGGAGAGAGCATTAATTTTTTTGCCGCATAAAGGCTTATTCCCAGATAATTTGTCGGCACTGCTATTTGCTGTTTAAAACCTGTTTTGGCATTGATTTTATAAATTACATCAGGCGCGCCAAACATCAAATCAGGATAAATGCCAGCGCCTTGTTTTAGATAAAGGGGCACGGCGCAATATACATTGATGTTGTCAGAAGTAAAGGCGCATTTTGATGCCCAAGTGCTCACGCTTAAATTTTTATTTTGTTCGCCAGTGTCATTGTCTTTAGCGTTAGCGATCCATAATTCCGGGCGATAGCCTGTTTGCGGACTATAAATGTTATACAGCAGTTTGTCGCCTTGCCTAGACCACAAGCCTTCAAATCCGCGCCCGGCCACAGACAAAGATTTAAAGTTTTCTTTATTTTGACCCACAAATAAAATTTCTTCGCTGTCCAAACCGGCGCTGTTTCTAAAAAGAGCCACCCTGCTGCCGTCAGGGGACCAGTTAATCAATATGTCTTGCGGATTAGTTTTTCCTATGTGTTCTATGGCCACAGGGTTGTCTCCGTTAGGATCGGATACTATAAGCCAGTTTTCATCAGGATTTTCAGTGATAAATTTATAGCCGATTTGATTGCCGGAAGTTGCAAAATTAAAACCTTCTCCTTCTTTAGGCAGGGTATGCTGTTTTTGTTTTTCAAAATCGTAAAAAATATTGCTGCCGTCAGGGAATTCTAAAATAGCTTTTTCCTCTTGCGGCGACCAAACCACATTTTGCACTTGAGGAAATGACAGTTGCGAAAGAGCAGTTATATTGCCTTGGCTGTCTAAAGTATAAAATTTGCCGTCAGATTTATTATAGTAGCGAATGCTGCCGTTTTTATTGATGTTTGGGCTTTGGGCGCCGGCATACACTTGCGGTTTGGCTAGAGTCTTTTTGCCTTGAGCCACAGTATCAATTTTTATTTTAGATGCGGGCAAAGTCGGTTTTGCGGCGGGTTCTTCTATAATGCCTTTTTGTTCTAAGATGTCTCTGATGTCAGCTCCAGGCAGGCTGGTTATTGGGATTTCGGTAATCAGTCCAATAGTCGGGGCACGTGGCGCCGGCTTAAAAAATACATAATATACAGCGTAGGCTAAAAAGGCTACAGTAATAGAAAATAAGATGGTTAAAGCCACTCTCTTATAATTTTCGTCAAAGTTTTGCCACCAAGAGCGGATGCGATTTAGCAATAACATTATTAATAGTATATCATTAGTCGCGAGCCAGGACAAATCCCCATACTTGTCCGGCTCCGGCTTTGAGCAGAGTTTGTGCCGCTTCTTTTAAAGTGGCGCCAGTAGTCGCGATATCATCAATTATTATAATGTTTTTATTTGCGACAGCTTTAGCGTCAATTATCGCAAAAACTTTTTGCACGTTCGCGATTCTCTTCAAACCAGTTAATTTAGTTTGCGTGCCGGTATATTTAACGCGCTTGAGCGGATTTTGTTTGTTCAAAAGAAGAGTAATGTTAAATTTTAAATTAGTAAAACACGCTCTGGCTAATATGTCATTTTGATTAAAGCCACGGGCCAGCATTTTCCGTCTATGGAGCGGCAGAGGAACTATGATCCATGGCTTATTATTTTGGCGCAGAAATTGCTTAATTCTTTTTTGCATCAATTTGCCCAATGTTTCCCCTATTTTTTTAATCCGCTTGTATTTAAACAGTTGGATAGCTTTTTTTAAAATTTTAGATTGATGATAGTCGCAGGCGGCTATAATGCCGCGAAATCCAGGGAGTTCGGGATTTGTTAAATCATGGAGCGTTGAAGTGGAATGTATTATTTTATTGGTAATTTGGATTTGTTTGAGGCAATTTGAACACAGAAAAATTTTAGGTTTGCGGCAATTGAGACAGGATATTGGGAACAGGGCATTTAGAACCGCGCTCCGGCAAATTTTGAGCAAGGAGGATAGTTGGTTAAATAAAGGCATTTTTATTTGCCGGCGCCAATTACAATATTTTTTCCGCGCATGTTGACTTTTATTTTATCTCCGTTATTTATGTCTCCTTTTAGAATTTTTTCCACCAGCAGTTCCTCTATTTTTTCTTGAATAATCCGCCGAACGCTGCGCGCGCCGTCATCCGGAGAAAAACTTTTCCGCGCCAGCCAGCTTTTCGCGGTTGGCGACAAATTCAGCGCCATATTTTTATCAGCCAATTTTTTATTTAACTCTTTTATGTTTAACTCAACTATTTTAGACACGGTCTCATAAGTCAGCGGCTTAAAAACCAAAATTTTATCTATTCTATTTAGAAATTCAATGCGGAGATGGTTTTGCAATTCCTCCAAGATTTTATTTTGGATTCTTTCAAATTGTTCTTGAAACCGTTCTTTTTGATTTTGGCTTCTGGCGGCAAAGCCCAAGCTTTGCGCCTGATTAAACCGTTCCAAACCGATATTGGAGGTAAAAATTATGACAGTATTTTTAAAATTGATGTGTTTGCCGGCGGCATCCATTAGATAGCCTTCTTCCAATACCGACAATAATAAATTAAATACGTCAGGATGCGCTTTTTCCATTTCATCGAAAAGGACGACAGAATACGGCTTGGCTGAAATTTTGTCCGCCAATTGGTTGCTTTGTTTGTAGCCAATATAGCCTGCCGGCGCGCCGATTAACTTAGAGATATTAAAACTCTCTTGAAATTCTGACATATTTATAGTTATCAAAGCCTTATTGTCGCCAAAGATTTCTGACGCTATGGCTTTGGCTGTTTCAGTTTTGCCTACGCCAGAAGGACCTAAAAAAATAAAAGAAGCTAAAGGTCTTTTAGGATCAGCCAGACCGGCCTCGCTTCGACGCAAAGTCCCGGCTACTTCCTTTAAAATTTCATCCTGCCCGATTACTTTTTGAGCAAGTAGTTTTTCAAGTTGCAGCAGTTTGGTTTTGTTTATATTCGCCATTTCCAAAAAAGGAATTTTAACGATCTCGGTTACCGTATGATCTATATTTTCTTTGCCTATGGTCCCTATTTTAATTTCCGTCGCTTTTTTCTGCTGTTTTGCAAAATAATCAAGTTTGGATAACAGTTTTCGCTCCGTGGCTTTTAATTCGCAGGCGCGGGAGAAATCTTCCAGTCTGACAGTCTTTTCTTTAATCCAGAATATGTTTTTTAATTTGTGTTTGATGTTTTTTATTTTTTTGCCATAAATATCTTTGCTATTTTTTACTTTAATGCTGGAAGCGGCTTCATCAATTAAATCTATAGCTTTATCCGGAAAAAATTTGTTGGGCATAAAGCGCTCGCTTAAATATACAGCCTCTTCAATGGCTTGATCTGTAATGGTTATTCTATGATATTCTTCCATTTTTGCTCTGATGCCTTTAAGAACCTCTACAGTCTCTTGGACGCTAGGCTCTTCTATTATAATTGGCTGGAATCTCCGTTCTAAAGTAGTATCATTTTCAAAATATGTTTTATATTCAGCTAAAGTGGTGGCGCCGATGCAGGAAAAGTCGCCTCTTGTTAGATGAGGTTTTAAGATATTAGCCGCGTCCAAAGATCCGGAAGCAGAACCAGCGCCAATTAAATTGTGAATTTCGTCTATAAATAAAATAATGTCATCCTGCGATTTTATTTCTTCAATAATTTGTTTAAGCCTGTTTTCAAATTCGCCTCGATATATGGAACCGGCTACCACAGCGTTTAAGTCCAAGCTCAAAATTCTTTTGTTGATTAAAATATCCGGCACTTTGCCGCAATAAATTTTTTGAGCCAATCCTTCCACAATAGCAGTTTTGCCAACCCCTGGCTCCCCGAGCAGCAAGGGATTATTTTTATGCTTGCGGGAGAGTATATTAATTAAACGTTCCAGCTCTTTTTCTCTGCCTATCAAAGGGGCCAGCTCTTTTTGTTTTTGTTTGTTGGTTAAATCTATGGTAAAATAATCTAAGGCAGGTGTGGATAAAAATTGTTTTTTGAATATTTTTTTTTGCCTGTAAGTTTTGGCCGCGTTTTTTCTAATGTCAGATTTTTTGGGCAGCAGTTTTAATAATTCTTTTTCTAAAGCTGAAATTTTAATTGCCGTTTTATCTAAAATGCGCAAAAGAGGTTTGGAACGGAGCTCTGTCATGGCATAAAGCAAGTGCTCTGTCCCAACAGAGGCTTTGTTTTGTTTAATGGCTAACTCAGCGGCTTTTTTTAAAATCTCGATTGATTCTTTGTCCATAGAGAAATTAAATGCTTGGTTATAATCTAATTTAAGATTTAGAGTTTTGTTTTGAACTGTTTTAACTTGGTTTGGTTTTATAACGCCTGTTTTTTTTAGCATCTCGCAAGCTAAAGAGTCTGGCACGGTTAAAATAGCCAGGAGCAGATGGTCAGCAGTTATTATTTTATTAACATCTTTAAGACACAGCCATGCGGCGCGCTGGATTACTTTTTTAAAGTTATTTGTAAATTTGTCATAGTAATCAAACATGTGGTATAATGGATTTTGCGCCAAAGGCGCATCCGCCTCTGGCGGAAATTTCTTAGAGGAATTATATAATTTATAATAATAATTGTCAATTTTATGTTTTCAATTTTCGGAAACAAATCGTCAAGCTATTTAGGCATTGATATTGGCAGCGCGAGCGTAAAAGTCGTGGAATTAGAGTCTCAGGGCGGGAATATTTGTCTTAAAAATTATGGTTTTGTAGAGAAGATGCCGGATGTAGAAAGCGGCGGAACGCAAGATATTGATCGATCCGCGCATATAATTAGCGAAATATACAGACAAGGCGGGTTTACTGCCAAAAAAGCGGTAGCGGCCTTGCATAATTTTGATGTCTTTACTTCTGTAATTAATTTGCCTAAAATGCAGTCAGACATAAAGATTGAAGATATTATCAGGGTAGAGGCTCGCAAGTTTGTTCCTATTCCGCTGGAGGATGTGATTTTGGATTGGAAAATATTAAATAAGCCGTCAATTCCGATAAAATCTGGATCAATTCTAGAAGACCATGACACCACAGATGTCTTGCTTACAGCGGCGCCGCGCCGATTAGTCAGCAGATATGTGGAGATTTTTCAAAAAGCGCGTTTAAATCTTTTAAGTTTAGAAACAGAGTCTTTTGCTTTAATCAGATCTTTGCTTAATCGAGACGCTCCGTTTTCTTTAATGATTATTGACATTGGAGCCGTGGCGACGGATATTATTATAATTGAATGCGAGACCCCTGTTGTTATCAGGACAGTTGATGTTGGCGGCATGGCCATAACCTCTGCCATTTCCGGCAGTCTAGGCATTGATATGGAGCGCGCTGAACAATTTAAAAGAGATATTGGCATTTTATCAGATCAAACAGCGGAGCAGAATAACAGCATCGCGCAAATCATAGAATCCGCTTTTGCCCCGGTAGTAAACGAGATTAGCTATAGCATAGATCTATATAGAGCTAGAGATAAAAGCATAGAAGAGATTGTTTTATCAGGCGGGTCAGCTTATATGCTTGGCTTGGCTGATTTTTTAAGACAGACTTTTACTTTGCCGGTGCACATAGGAGATCCATGGCATAAGATTATTTATCCCAAGCCATTAGAGGCTAATTTAAAAGAATTAAGTTCAATGTTTTCAGTAGCCATAGGCCTAGCTTTAAAAGAGTTAGCAGGATAGGTTGAATTTTTCAATATTATTATGCCCAATACAAATCAAGATATCAAGGAATGTTTTACTAAAGCCCAAGCCCAAGCTTTGGGGTTTGAATTTGTTGATCTGGTTGGTCATGAAATTGATTTGCAGATATTAGAGATAATACCTGAAAGTTTGGCAATTAATTATAAAATGGCGGCTATCGGCATTGACGAAAAGGCTAATTTGTTAAATGTGGCTATGTTGGATCCAAGGGATGTAAAGGCGCGCGAGGCTTTAAATTATATTGGACGGGAGCGCAAATTGAAAATAAAATATTTTCTCACAAATGAAGAAAGTCTGCAGTTTGCTTTAAAACAATACGCTAATTTAAAAAAAGAAGTGAGCGAGGCTTTAAAATCAGCTCAAAAAAGGTTTAATTTACAGAATGCGCAGGGAGAGACAGAGAGCGAAAAGGAAAAGATTAAAGACGAGATTCAAGAAGTGCTTAAGCACGCGCCAGTGGCGAAAATGGTTTTGGTGATTTTGCGGCATGCCGTGGAGGGCAAGGCTTCTGACATTCACATTGAACCCATGCAGGATATTAGCCGCGTGCGCTACAGAATAGACGGAAGTTTAACAACTTCAATTACTTTGCCGCTTTATATTCACGATGCATTAGTCGCGCGCGTTAAGGTAATGGCTAACTTAAAAATTGACGAGACCAGGGTTCCTCAAGACGGCCGCATTAGATTAGAATTGCCTAATCGCGATGTGGAATTTAGAGTTTCCAGTCTGCCCCTGCAAGATCATGAAAAGGTGGTAATGAGAGTGCTTGATACTGGCGGCAAAGCTCCGTCTTTGAACGATTTAGGCTACAAAGCCAATAATTTTGAAATCATTAAACGGAATTTAAGCAAGCCGAACGGTATAATATTGATAACAGGCCCCACTGGTTCTGGCAAATCCATGACTTTATTTTCCGCTTTAAATATTGTAAACAGCGAAAATGTTAATATTTCTACTTTAGAAGATCCGGTGGAATATAGATTGCAAGGAATCAATCAATCGCAGATGCATCCGGAAATAGGGTTTTCTTTTGCCGCTGGATTGCGCGCCCTCCTGCGCCAAGATCCTAATATTATTATGGTTGGCGAGATAAGAGATCAGGAGACTGCTGAATTAGCAATTCATGCCGCAATGACAGGTCACTTGGTATTTTCTACTTTGCATACTAATAGCGCTCTGGGAGCCATTCCAAGGCTTTTGGACATGCATTTGGAGCCGTTTTTATTGTCTTCTACTTTAAATGTGGCTATTGCCCAGCGATTAGTTAAAACTATATGCAATGAATGCAAAGAGGAGAAAAAAATTGATGAACTCTTGCAGCTGGAAATTTTAAATGAAATTAAATCAATTCCACGGGATGTAATTGATAAATACGGGTCCATATCTTTAGACAAGCCTGTTTTTTATTACGGCCGAGGATGCGCTAAATGCGGACAAACCGGATTTAAAGGGCGCACGGCCATTTGCGAGGCAGTAGAAAATACTAAAGAAATTAAAAAGGCCATAAATTCCGGTATGAAGCCGGAAGACGTAGGAGTAGCATTAAAAGCACAGAATTTTATCACTATGAAGCAGGATGGCTTAATTAAAACATTGTTAGGTTTAACTGCGCCGGAACAAGTTTTAGCGGTAACCAAAGGGGATTTATAAATTGCAGATTACTAATCAACTCATAGCGAGTAATGTCAGAAATGTCATTTGCTCTTTGTGAGTTCTATTATTAAAATATGAAAAATATACTTCTTGTGGAGGATGACAGATTTTTATCAAGAATGTATGTTGAAAAATTATCCGAAGAAGGCGGTTTTAATGTGCAGGCCGTGGAGTTTGGCAGGCAGGCGCTGGAAAAGATTAAAACAATAAAGCCGGATTTGATTTTACTTGATCTTCTTTTGCCTGACATGAACGGAGTGCAGATTCTTAAAACCATTAAAGAAGATAATAATATTAAATATATACGGGTGCTGCTGCTGACTAATTTAAATGAAAAGGACTATATTAATGAAGCGCTATCTTTAGGAGCGGAAGGGTATTTGATAAAAGCGCATTTTACTCCTAACGAAGTAGTGGATAAGATTAAACAGATTCTTCGGTCATGAAATCAACAGATAACATAACTTTAAATAAACTGCTTACTATTGTAGCTCGCGAGACAGCTTCTGATTTGCATTTAACGATTGGAGCGCCGCCGGTGGTGCGCAAGGACGGGCATTTAATTCAATTAGCCGACGAGGAAATAGTAACAGTTAATTTTTTGGGACGGATTTTAGACGCTATTTTAAGCGATGACGATCGCAAACAACTTGAATTAAAAAACGAGCTAATCATTACCAAGACTTTTAATAAAATTTTACGCTACCGAGTGCATGTTTATCAACAAAAAAGCCATTATTCATTAGCTTTTAGATACATACCTTTGCACAGCGGCAAGCTTAAAGACTTAGGGCTGCCTTCTTATGTGGAAAAAGCCGCGCGTTTTAAGCATGGATTGATTATTATAGCAGGCATTTATGATTCAGGCAGGAGCACTACCATGTCCGCTATTTTGAATACGTTAAACGAGCTAGGTCCCCCTCGCTATATCAATAGCTTGGAATCGCCGGTAGAATATCTTTTTGCCAATAATAAATGCATAATAGAACAAAGAGAAATAGGAAAAGATGTTGTTTCTTACGCGCACGGGTTGAATATGGTTTTAAAGGAAGACATTGATATGGTTGCGATGGACAAATTAAGCGATTCTCATGCCGCTAAAAAGATGTTAGAGGTTTTAGAAGCCGGGCGGTCGGTAATTTTAGTGATTAACGCTTCTTCCGCGATTAACGGTTTAAACAGAATTTTTAGTTTTTTTGATCCGAGAGACGCTGCTTGGGCGCGCCAGGTTGTTTCTGCTCATCTTTTGTGCGTGTTGACTCAAAAGTTAATTTTTAAGATAGGCGGCGGCAGAGTTTTGGTTTATGAATTTTTGACAAATGCCGGTTTAGTCCCTTCTTTTATTAATTCCGGCAATTTGGAAAGAATCAGCAGTTTATTAAGGAATGCCGCGGAATTTGATATGATTTCCATAGAGCAAAGTTTGGCCGCGCTGGTCAAGAGCGGGGAGATTAAATTAGAAGATGCTCTAGTTGAGGCAAACGACAAGGATTATTTAAAGAGTTTGGTAAGGTAATAAAAAGTCAAAACTAATTTATGCAATTTAAATATCAAGCAAAAGACAATAAAGGACACATTATTTCCGGTTTGGTGCAGTCTATGAGCCTGGCCCAGGCAGAAGGGCTGATTCAAGATAAAGGCTTGACGGTTGTAAGTTTGGAGGAATGCAAGAAAAAGATTGGCGACATAAAGCTGTCTTTTTTGGAAAAGATTAAAATAAAAGATTTGGTGCTGTTTTATCGCCAGCTTTCAATGATGATTAGTTCTGACATTCCGGTGGTTAAGGCTTTGCAGATTATTTCCAGCCAGGCGCAGAATTCTAAAATGCAGAAAGTTTTGGCCGAGATTTACGAGAATGTGAACGAGGGAATGAAGTTTTCCGATGCCATGTTTAAGCATAAAAAGATTTTTGGCGATTTCTACATCAATATGATTAGAAGCGGCGAGATTAGCGGCAAATTTGACGAAGTCTTGTTGTATTTGGCCGACAGCCAGGAAAAAGATTATCAATTTAAAGCTAAATTAAAAGGCGCCATGACTTATCCGATGTTTATCTTGTCAGCCATGTTTTTGATGGGCTTAGGAATGATGATTTTTGTAGTTCCGCGCTTAACCGCAATGCTTTTGGAGTCCGGCGTAAAACTGCCCATAACTACAAGAATGCTGATAGCTGCTTCTGATTTTACCAAACATTTTTGGTATTTGATTATTGTCGCCGTTGTCGGCGGCATTTTTGGCTTAAAAGCATTTATAAACAAAACTTTATTAGGCAAAAAAATTTGGCATAAAGCGCTTTTAAAAATTCCCAAGTTCGGATCTGATTTAGTGCAGAAGACTTATTTGGTTCATTTAATCAAAAGCATGGCGATGCTTTTAACAGGAGGCGTGCCTTTAACGCAGGCCATTGAAATTACTTCCAAAGTCATTGGAAATTATTATTACGAAAAGATGCTAAAATTTACCGCGGATTCGGTAAAAGACGGCAATACTATAGCGAGCGTGTTTATGCAGTATCCTAATTTAATTCCCAATATGCTTACGCAAATGACTTCA
>JBBTVS010000024.1:0-1447 GCA_038078695.1 Patescibacteria group bacterium | reverse complement strand
AAATTTTCAATTTTCAATTTCTAATTTTTAAACAATTTCTAATGTTTTAATTTTTAAATTGAGACATTGAAAATTGTTTAGAAATTGAAAATTAGAAATTAGAAATTAAACCCCAAGCCCTCCCAAACTCTCCGCTATTTTTTCACTGTCTTTTTCAGCTTTAATCTTATATCTTGACCATGCGGCGCTGTCCCAAATTTCTACGCGGTTATAAAGACCGGCTAAAACTACCTTCTTTTTTAAATTAGCGTATTTAATTAAATAATCAGGGATGTTGATTCGTCCTTGCGCGTCTGCGCTTACTTCAAAAGCTCCAGCCAGCATCAGCCTTGCAAAAGCGCGGGATTTTGCTTGTGATAAAGGCAAATTAACTAATTTGTCGGCAAGTTTTTCCCATTCTTGCTTAGGATATAAAAACAGACAATTATCTATTCCTCTGGTTGCTACGGCTCCTTCATGCAGTTTTGACCTAAAACGAACAGGCACTGCCAGCCGCCCTTTTTCGTCTAATTGATGTTGATATTCGCCGATGAACATCTTATAACTTGTAACTTGAAACCCATAGCTTACTATTTATTATAAAAATTATAAGTTATAGGTTATAAGTTATGAGACTATTCTCCACTTTTCCCCACATTTATTTTTCTATTCACCACTATATAACACTTACCTGCATCTCGTCAACACCTATAAAGGGGATAACTTGGGGATAAAATACGTAAACAAAATATGGGTCAATTTATAAGTCAAATTCACAAAAATGACCAATAAACTGACCCATGGAACACTAAGTTACACTCTCCCAAATATACTCCAAAGCCGCGCGCTGAATTGCCGCTAATTCAGCGCTTTCTATCAACACTGCAACATAATCTTTAACAAATGAAACATAGGCGATTTTATTGCCAAAAACAAGAACAAAACCGCGAAAACAAAACGAGGACGGAATAAATTTCACTTGGCGCAATTCTGCAAGACCGCATTTTTGGCGCTCTCGCGCTTTTGGAGTATCGCGCAAAATCACCCGCGTTGGGATTTTAGCTTGAACGCGCTGTTTGACAAATTCTAATTGATATTCGCCAAAAGAGCTGAACATATCATCTGCTGAATTTAAGCATAAAATCTCTTTTTTATCTCGCAAAATTTCCTCATATATCTGTTTAATGCTGTCTTTGCCTTGATAAAACCGCACTCTTGGCCGTTCTCGGGCCTCGCCCCACAACGCTTCCAGTTCTGGCATTGCTTGCTCTAAAGTTTTGACTTTTTGTTGCGCCAAACTCACAACCTTTCGCGGATCTTCCACACTAAACCAGCGCGTTTTATTTTTAATAAAAGTTGACGCAATTCCTTGCTCTCGCAATGATTCTAGGATGTCATAACAAGTTGGCCGAGGAATTTTTGACTTTTGCGATATTTGACTTACCGGTCCTGATCCTAATTCTAAAGT
>JBBTVS010000023.1:20973-27703 GCA_038078695.1 Patescibacteria group bacterium | reverse complement strand
TTCTTATTATTGTTATTTTGTAGATAAAACAGATTGGACCAATGCTGTAATAATAGCTACTGATTTTGAGGGCGATATGCCCAGTTATTCAGTAGCTATAACACCGCCCAACCTCTATGGTGTCGATTCGGTTTATGAGTTTGGAGCCGCTACTAAAAGCGTAGATGATTCAGAGTGGTGTGGCAGCGATGATTCTCATAGTGTGAACTGCGTGGCTGGCGGTACTCCTAAAGCTGCAGGCCAAGACCTTTGCATTACAGTTTCATGGAAATAAATGCTATACGACACACATTCCCACCTCAACTTCAAAGCCTTTGCTGATGATTGCCAAACGGTAATTAAAAACTCCCTAAAACAAGGGATGTTTTTAAATATAGTCGGATCGCAATTTTTGACCTCAAAACGCGCTGTGGAAATCGCTAATGAATTTAGAAATGATCCTGTATATGCCACAGTTGGTTTGCATCCAAGCCATGTAGGAAATTCAAAATTCAAAATTCAAAATTCAAAATTACAATTTAAAATTCAAAATTGTAAAGACGAAGGGCAAGAGGTTCATAGGTGGGATTATGAGAAATATAAAAAATTAGCGGTTGACCAAAAAGTAGTAGCAATAGGGGAGACTGGGCTTGATTATTATCGCACAACTGACAATCACGCTGTTCAAAAACAAATCTTCCTTGAACACATAAAACTCGCCGCCGAACTTAAAAAACCTCTCATAATCCACTGCCGTCCATCAAAAAATACTTTTTCGGCCAAAGGCCGACCAGCCTCTGGCTGGGACGCGTATTTTGATTTAATTGACATTTTAAACCAAAAATTACGAGTTACGAGTTACAAGTTACAAGGAGTAGTCCACTGCTTTCTCGCCAATTGGCCAATCGCCAAACAACTGCTTGACTTAAATCTATACATCTCTTTCACCGGCATTATCACTTATAAAAATATTGATGACTATCTGATTGACGCAATCAAAAAAATCCCGCTTGAGCGCATTATGATAGAAACCGATTCCCCGTATTTGACGCCTGAACCGCATCGCGGCAAAAAACGGAACGAACCGCTGTATGTTGAATATGTGGCGCGAAAGATTGCGGAAATTAAGGGAATTGATGGTAAAATAGTGATTGACGCGACGACCAAGAACGGCAAAAATCTTTTTGACATTAAAAAATAAGATTGCTAAGCTATATTCAAGATGAATCAAATTTCTGAATATTTAAAGAAAAAAAATAAATTTAAAAAGGCAAAAAAATCCGGCCGGAAATTTAAGGACTCAGACAATGATGGCTTAACTAATTCTGAAGAGATAAACATTTATGGCACCGATCCTAATAACCCGGATTCAGACGGCGACGGAATAAGTGATGGAGAAGAAGTAAAAAAAGGACGCAACCCTTTGGGCAAAGGGACTTTGCGCGATTTATTTATTCCTCACCATGGAAACGACTACACGCCAAAAATGTTAAAACCAAAACGGCTTTTATTTCATGTTTTTAGCGTCTTAGCCGTTAAATTTATTGTCATCGCTTTTCTCTTCTTGTATCCATTAACAGCCTGGCTTAGCCCGGATTTAGCTCTAACTGAATCAAAAAAAATAATTGAATTAACCAATAATTTAAGAGGGGGGGTTAATTTAGCACCTTTAATTGAAAATCAACAGCTAAATCAAGCGGCTTGGGAGAAAGTTCAAGACATGCTTATTAACCAATATTTTGCTCACACCAGCCCCTTTGGAATGAATTTAGAACACTGGCTTAATAAAGTTAATTATAAATATTCAACTGCCGGTGAAAATTTAGCAATGGGTTATTCTAATGTCAAAGAAGTAGTAACTGCTTGGGAAAAAAGTCCGACCCATTATGACAATATTGTTGATAAAAATTTTAAAGATATCGGCGTTGCGATGACAAACGGCAGTTTTAAAAATACTGATACCGCTTTTACAGCCCAATATTTTGCTCGTCCGCAAACGCAAGAAATACCTCAGGCTAATGCGGTAAAAACTGATTCAAATACTGCCGGCGAGCCATTATCAATTAGCAGTATTGCTATTAAAGGCGATATTTTAAGCGATGTGAAAGTTTTAAAAGCCGAAGTGAACTTGCCGCCTGAGACAGTGGCGGCCGCTGTCATAGTTAATAATAAAAGAATTGAACTGGACAAAGTCAGCGATACTGATAAATGGCAAGGGGTGGCGCTGATTAATAAAGAAGAAGAGAAAAAAATAATTCAGCCTTTAGTGCCGGCAACCGTTGCCAGGCAAAACAGCGCCGGGCAAACTATTGTTAGTCCTCTTGATTGGCAAGAAATTAAGCCGATCAAAACCTCGGCGGCAGAGCGATATCAGCTTTTTAAAAATAGCCCGTCTGCAAATATGCTGCCGGTTTTAACTTTTAGCGGCACTTATTTTAAAATTTTACTGATAATCTTTGCCTTGGCTGCCGGGCTTAATATTTTTATTGAAATTAAGAAGCAAAAGCCCCATATTATTCTAAGCAGTTTGGGTATGACAGCCTTGTTAATCGGGTTAATTATTTTTTAAAAATATTGACAAAATACAATAAAAAGCGTACTGTTGGGATAAAAGTATGGCTTTAATAAATAAATATCATTTTGAAAAATCGCTTTCAGCCCTCATAATTTTATCACTCCTTTCGGCAAATATTACTCTTTTTTCTTTGCCAGTTTTGGCGTATGAAAAAAGTATGGATAAAAAGTCGGTGGTAAGCAAAAGGTATGAAAAAATCAATAGTCCAGAAGGATTAAAACAAGACAAAAAAGAAAAGCAAAGCTATATAGAAGGCGAGATTTTAGTAAAATTTAAAAATAATAAAATAAACTTACAAACATCTAAAGGCAGAGCATCGGCGTTAAATTTTATTCGCGCTAAATCATTGGAGAAAAAAGAAGATTTAAAAAAAATTAATATATCGGTTTTAAAAATTAAAGATGATAAAACAGTAGAGCAAAAAATAGCTGAATTAAAAAATGATCCAAATGTGGAATATGTCCAGCCAAACTTTCAATATTATCCTCTATCAATTGATGCCAACGATACTTATAAAGATTTTATTTGGGGGCTTGATAATGCCGGGCAGGCAGTAAATACTGTTACCGGCACTCCTGACGCTGATATTGACGCTCCAGAAGCTTGGGCAATATCAGAAGGAGCTGAAACCGATGTTGTGGTGGCTGTGATTGACACTGGCGTTGCTTATAACCATCCTGATTTGCTAAATAATATGTGGGATGGGACGAATTGCGTTGATGAAAATGGCGCAGCGCTTGGCAGCTGCAATCACGGTTATGATTATGAAAACGGCGATAAAACTCCTTTGCCGACAAGCAATTCTCACGGCACTCATATTGCCGGCACTATTGCGGCTGTAAAAAATAACAATAAAGGCATTATCGGAGTAGCTCCAAATGCAAAGATAATGGCCTTAAAATCTTCCCTAACTACTGCTGAAAATGTCAAAGCAATTAATTTTGCAGAACAAAACGGAGCCAAAATTATAAATGCGAGCTGGGGAGGAGGCTCTGATAATTGCGATGATACTTTTGATCAAACCCTTTATGAAGCTATACAAAATTTTGATAGTTTATTTATAGCAGCTGCCGGTAATGATAGCTTTGAGCATGATGGATTAACTTATTTTGACAGTCCTTCGGACTACGGCCATACAACATCTTGTTGGACCGGTTTAAACAATCTTATAAGTGTTGCCGCGACTGATCAAGATGACAACTTAGCGGACTTTTCTGATTATGGTGCAACCTTTGTTGATGTTGGAGCGCCAGGGACGAATATTTATAGTACAATAGCGGATTCCAATTTATTATATGAAACATTTGAAGAAGTAACGCCGCCAAACATTCCAAGTGACTGGACAAAAACAGGGGAGTGGGGAACCTATGAGTTGGATAGCGGTACCTTTTGGGGGAAGGTGTTATATGGTGATCTGAATTACCCATCATATCTGGATAATGCAAATACTACTATTACCTCTCCTTTTTATAATTTAAGCAATGCAATGGAATCAACTATTGATTTTTGGACAAGGTGCGATACTTCATATCACCTATATTCAGAAGGCTCTATATTCCAGGATTATATGGCTTTGGAAATAAGCATGGATGGAGCCGATTTTTTTGAGCTAAAAAAATGGAACGAATTATCAATTGATATTGAAAATGAATCCGGCGAAGACTCAACTGGTTCGGCTATTCAATATTACAGTTTACCTATCCCTGATAATTATTTAACCAGTAATTTTAAATTTCGCTTGAGATGGATTACTGACGAAGTAGATAATAATTATGATGGCTGTTTAGTTGATGATATAAATATCACAAAATATAGCGATGGCTCAGATGAACTCTACGATTATTATCAAGGCACCTCAATGGCCGCGCCTCATGTAGCTGGGCTGGCGGCTTTGGTTTGGGGATATAAGCCGGAATTAAGTTACACGGAAGTTAAAGATGTTATTTTAACTACCGGCGATAATTTAGCTTCATTAGCCAATAAAACAGTTACCGGAAAAAGAATAAATGCCTTTAACGCGCTTAATTTTTTAACCCCGGCAACCCACATCATTTCCGGAACAGTAAAATATTATGATGAAATAAAAACAGTTCCAAATGCCGATGTAATTTTAGAAAATGATGTCGGCGCTCAAATAGCCGCTACCACAACTGACATAAATGGCTTTTATCAATTTACAGCTGTTGATAGCGGAGGAAATTATGTTGTTAGGGTCAGGAAAGATGATGATGCTTCTGGGCTTTCAAGCGCTGACCAAATAAAAATAGGCAGACACATAGTGCAACTTGAACTTTTTGATACAATTTATAAAACCAGAGCTGGAGATGTAAAT
The DNA here is from genome assembly GCA_038078695.1 of Patescibacteria group bacterium. GTDB lineage: Bacteria > Patescibacteriota > Patescibacteriia > UBA9629 > UBA9629 > JBBTVS01. The sequence goes on along the minus strand of JBBTVS010000023.1, from coordinate 22,817 downwards.
AACAGCGGAGGTTTAACAAGCGCTGATCAAATAAAAATAGGCAGGTTTATAGTTCAACTTGATAGTAATTTACCGTCAGGAGCGTGGAAATTTTATTTTTCTGATGTTGTTTTGACTCCAGAAAATTATTTGACAGTTGATCCGACTATAGTTTATACTAATTTAACAGCCGATATGCCTAATCAAAATTTTATTGGCATAAAAATGGGGGATGTAAATAATTCTTGGATTAATAATTAATAATAAATAAGGTCTGTTGATCTTTTGTCAAATGACAAAAATTAACTGATCTGAAATAAACTCATACTGAAATAAACTCATATATGAAAAACAAATTATCAAGCAACTTTAAAAAAATTATAAGTTATACACTCGCGCCGTTAATCATCTTTTCAAATTTTGCCTTTTTTCCAACAGTCAAAGCTGTTGCAACGCCAACATTAACAATTGGTTCCCAATCAGCATCAAATGGAGCCACTATAAATGTGCCGTTGAATGCGAGTCATTTTGATGATGTTGCTGGTATTACGCTTACTGGAATTCAATTTGATAATACTCTGCTAAGTTATATTGGCTATACATTAAATACTCTGCCGGTCTCGGGTTCTCTGATCAATCTTGTAGAAAATCAAATAAATATAAACTGGTCTGACCTATCAAATCCTTTAAAAATAAACAATGACTCTCTTTTAACATTAAATTTTACAGTGATTTCAACAGCTATCACTAATGCTAATTTAACCTTTGCTGGAACAAAAGAAATAAATGACAGTAATGGCAATCCAATAGCTACAACTTTTACCGACGGCGTTATTACTCTAAATCCAGATGAAACAGTGCCGGAGATAACTGCTTATACTCTTCAAGTAAGCGGCGAGGAACCAACCCAAGATAACAATGCCATCTTTTCGCCGAACGACGATGGAATTAAAGATACTGTAGCAATTGATTTAGCCTTTTCTGAAGAAGTTGACTACGAAATTAACATAAAAAGCGGGGAGAGCACAGTCAAATCATGGAGCGGCCAAGCAACTAATCCTAATGCTAAAATATGGGATGGAGAAGGAAGTCTCGGTGATGGAATTTATGCTATAGAAGTGATTATTACTGATGAAGCAGAAAATTCAATTACTGATAACAGCAAAACAATAACTTTAGACATCACGGCTCCGGTTATCACTTTAAATGGCGGCAACCCGGTTACAATTGAGGTAGGCACAGTTTATAACGATGCCGGAGCAACAGCTAATGATAATTATGATGGGAATATCACCGCAAATATAATCACTGTAAATTTGGTTAATACAAATGTAATCGGCGCTTACACCGTAAGTTATAATGTTACCGACTCTTCCGGCAATCAGGCTGTTGAAATTACCAGGACGGTTAATGTGGTTGACACAACCAAGCCGGTTATAACCCTGCTGGGAGATAACCCAATCAACCTATATATTGGCGATACTTATACTGACGCAGGCGCTACGGCGTCAGATAATTATGATGGCGATATTACCGCCAGTATCGTTACTGTCGGATTACCGATAAACACAGCTTTTCCCGGCGTCTACGATATCACTTACAATGTTTCCGATGCGGCTGGCAATGCGGCTACCGAAGTCATAAGAACTGTAAATGTTGTTGATATTACTACTCCTATTATTACTCTGCTTGGTGAGAACCTAATTACCATTGAGGTAGGCACTATCTATACTGATGCCGGAGCTACTGCTTCTGATGATGTGGACGGCGACATAACCAATAATATTATTACCGTAAATTCAGTGAATTCAACTGTAATCGGCGCATATACAGTAACCTATAATGTCACAGATTCATCAGGCAAT
>JBBTVS010000023.1:14086-20873 GCA_038078695.1 Patescibacteria group bacterium | reverse complement strand
GCCGGTTATAACTTTAAACAGCGGCAATAAATCAATCTATCAAGGAACGACTTATACGGATTTAGGCGCCGCGGCATTAGATAATATTGATGGCGATCTTACCGCTCACATCATCGTAACCGGCCTGCCAATAGATACAACTACTCCGGGCGCCTACACCATAGCATACAATGTTTCCGATGCGGCTGGAAATCCGGCGATTGAAGCAACAAGAACAATTACTGTCTTGCCGGTTGCTGAAGATCAAACTTTAATTGCAGAAGAGATGACTTTAGTCACAGAAACTCCGGAGATAATGATCGGCGATAATGCGCCAAATTCAGCTAGTATTAATGTGCCCGCAACAGTAACTAATGCTAAGCTTAATGTCTCGGCGTTAGTAAGCGGCGATACTACAAAATCCGCTGTTATTTTGTCTAATTTAACTGTGAATTCAGATACTACTCTCGGAGAGATTAGCATACAAATTCCTCAAAGCACTCAGGTAAGCGGCAGTTCAGCTTGGACCGGAGAAGTTAACCTGCCGCAGATACAAGAAAATTCCACCGTAAATATAACTCCTAATTCCGGCTATACTGCTCAAACCTCATCAGTTATAGAAATCGGCTTTGGCGATATTTTATTAAGTTTTGACAAAGCCGTGCGAATAAAAATAACCGGGCAAGCCAACAAATATGTCGGCTACTCGCGCGGTGGAGTATTTACGCCGATAACTAATCTCTGCAGTGCTGACTCGCAAACCGCTGGCGATGGTTTGCCGGTAGAAGGGGATTGCAAAATTGATGTTGGTTCGGATATTATAATTTGGACAAAACACTTTACTAGATTCGCTACTTATACGCAAACTGCAATACCAGCTTCCGGGGGCGGTGGATTTACTGCCCCGCCTTTTACGGCTCCAGCTGAAGGGTTAAGCATTATTATTAATGACGGCGCTAAAACAACCCAGTCAGAAACCGTGGTCTTAACTTTAAATGGCGGCACTCAGGCGCAAAGAATGGCTATTTCCAATACGCAAAATTTTGCCGGATCATCTCAAGAAATTTACAATAAAACCAAAAATTGGATATTAACCAAGGATGAAGGAGTTAAAACGGTTTATGTTAAATTCTATAATTCCTATGGCTCGCCAAGCGCTGTTGTTTCAGCTTCAGTTGAACTAAGCTCTATTCTGCCAGCGGCGGATAACGCAGCAGATACCGGTCCTGTTCAAGCAATTTTAGGTATTAAAATTTATGATAACAACACCTTGCTCCGCGGATCTGATAAAAAAATTTATCTTGTGGATAACGGCAAATTACAGCATATTGCAAATTTAAAAGAACTGGCTAAATATATTGGCAAAGAAATCCTTAATGTTAAAGATGATGTCATTGCTTCTTATGGACAAGCTGTTCTTGGCGCTAAAATCTATGGTGATAATTCTTTAATTCGCGGCACTGACAAGAAAATTTATGTTATCGTAAATGGCAAGAAAAAACATGTTATCCGCCTTGATGATTTAAGAAAAGACCATTTCGGCAAGGTTATCAATAATGTTTCTGATGAAGTTTTAAGCCAATACTAAAGTAAAATCATCAGCCCAAAAACCCTCGCACCAACCCCTCCGCCTCTTTAAGCCCAGAAACCCACTTAATCTCTTTGTCCCGTCGAAACCAAGTTAATTGGCGCCGAGCATAAGCGTGGATGTTCCATTTTAGGCGCTGTGACATAGAATCAACTGAATCAAATTTGCCTTGCAAATAATCCGCAATCACGCGACATTCCAATCCAAATTGGCGCAATCTCGCATAAGTAACTCCATATTTTGACTTTAATTCTTTAACCTCCTCAATCATTCCCATTTTTAACCGCGCATCCACGCGAGCGTCAATTTTTTTGTAAAGCTCTTCTCGCGGCAGACTAATGCCGATTTTTAAAATATCAAACTGACGCATGCCCTTTTTGCGATCTTGTGAAAATTGACGGCCAGTGCGCAAAACATATTCCAAAGCCCGCGCGACCCTGCGCGGATTTTCTTTTTGAACAAACTCGGCACAGCCCGGATCAAATTTAATTAATTCATGCCAGACTGACTCTAAACACTCTGTCTTAATTTTTAATTCTAAATTTTTAATTTTTAATTTATTTGGCTCGCCTTTTGGAAACTGCCAATTATCAACAACCGCGTCTATATATAAACCAGTTCCGCCGACTAAAAATGCATTTGACATTTGACATTTGACATTGATTTGTAATTTGACATTTGACATTATTTTATAGACATCTCTCTGATATAATACCACATTATAGTCATCATTCGGCGGAACTAAATCAATCATATAATGATCAATATTATTTAATTTAATCGCATAATTTGATGGCGCGACTTGGTTGTCATTTAATAATTTTTGACGCTGGCGCTGCAGTTCATTTAACTCACACATTGAATCAATCTTGCCTGTGCCAATATCCATATAACGATAAACCTGGCGAGAATCAGCGGAAATAATAAAACCGTTAAATTGACGGCATAACTCTTGGGCCAAGCCGGTTTTGCCGCTGGATGTTGGACCTAAAATAACAATTAATTTTTGTTGACTATTTTGAGGTTTCATAGTAAGCTGAAAGTAAATTTCTAATACTAAAATTCGGCATTAAATATTGGGATTTGGGTATTGATTAGAAATTAAAAATTAGAAATTAGAAATTATGAGAGTATTCTACCTCGGCCCTCCTTCCTCTTTCACCCACCAAGCCGCCTTAAAAATATTTGACTCGCGCAATCTAATCCCATCATCCAGCATAGAAGATGTTTTAAATGATGTCAAAATTAGCAAGTCTCAATCTGCAGGCATTGTGCCAGTTGAAAACTCAAAAGAGGGGACAGTAATAAAAACTTTGGATTTAATCCTGCAAGACAAATTTAAAATCATCGCTGAAATTAATTTAACAATTCAGCAATATTTGTTATCTAAAGAAAAAACGCTTGCGAACATTAAAACAATATATTCTCATCCGCATGCATTGGCCCAAGCGCATGAATGGATTAAAAAACATCTGCCGCATGCGGAAATCAAAGAAGCTGATTCAACATCCGCATCCGCCAGCTTAATTCAAAACTTGCCGTATGCGGCCGCTATAGCATCAAAACAAGCCGCTAAAAATTATCGCTTAAATATCTTAGCCAAAAACATCCATCAAAATAAAAACAATGCGACGCGGTTCTGGATTATCGGAAAAAAACACATTGCACTCTCTGCCAATTACCCGCTGCCTTCAACAAAAACCAGTTTATATATCATCATCAAAGACAAAGTCGGCGCCCTGCGCGATTTGCTGGATAGATTTGCTCAAAATTATATTAATCTAACATCTATTCAATCCCGGCCATTGACGGATAAGCGTAAGCCATGGCAGTACGGTTTCTTTATAGATTTATTTGTTGACGCCGAGGATCCATTAGCTCGACGCACATTTGCCAAACTAAAAAAAGAGCATCCTAAAGTAGTTATTTTAGGCTCCTATCCGCAGTTAGGCAATAACATAAATTTTAAAAACATTATTGATTATAATTTAAAAAGAATCAATCATATTTTTAGCCATAACTTGCGTCTTCAAGTTATTCAAAAATATGTCAATCAGATCAGGCCGCCGTTGATTGTAAAAAATATTCTAACTATAAGATGCGCTGTAGCCGCGTCAATCGCTCTTTATAAATTTGAGCATCAGCAAAAAATAGAAGACTACCCGAGGGAGCAAGCGCTTTTGCGCAAAATGCAAAATTATGATAATCTGCACAGGCTCTATTTAAAAATCATCAAAAACTCTAAAAAATTACAATTAGAAATTATATCTTTGTTAAAATCCAAAACAATCAAACCAAATGATATTATAGCTTTTAAAATTCAAGAATTAAGGTACTATATTGATTATCTTGATTCTTGGGTAATAAACTATGCACTTATCTCAAAATCTAATCAAGCACATTATAAATAATCAAGAGAAATTAATTATTGTTAATCATAATGGCGAACCTGAAGTGGTGTTAATGCCGTATAAAATTTATCAAAATTGCTGTGATAATCAAAAAAATAATAAAATAAGAAATAATAGCTTGACAAGCGACGAATTTTTAGATAGAATAAACCAAAATATTGCACAATGGAGAGAACAGCAAAATAATCCAACAGACTTGGAGAAGGATTATTTTGTTAAAGAAGAAATAGCAGATGATCAAGATGATATAGACGATGAAGATAGGTTTTATTTAGAAACAATCAATTCTGACTAATATAAAAGGCGGCTGGATAAAACTCCTTAAAGGGGGCTGCCTTTACTAAAACGATGGCCGAAAAATTTAATCGTACCAAACCCCATGTCAACATAGGGACAATTGGTCATGTTGATCATGGAAAAACTACGCTTACAGCGGCAATTTTGGCTGTACTAAACGCCCATGGCAAAATCGCTCAAAAAAAGACCGTGGACCAAATTGACAATGCGCCGGAAGAAAGGGCGCGCGGCATTACTATTGCCACCGCCCATGTAGAATATGAGTCAGACAAAAGGCACTATGCTCACGTAGATTGCCCGGGCCATGCTGACTATGTTAAAAATATGATCACTGGCGCCGCACAAATGGATGGAGCTATTTTAGTGGTTTCAGCGGCAGACGGCCCAATGCCGCAAACAAGAGAGCACATTCTTTTGGCTCGCCAAGTAGGCGTCCCGTATATTGTGGTATTCTTAAATAAAGTTGATCAAGTTGAAGATCCTGAATTAATTGACCTAGTAGAAGAAGAAATTAGAGACCTGCTCAACAAATATGAATTCCCGGGCGATAAAACCCCGATTGTCCGCGGTTCTGCCCTGCAGGCGTTAGAAAACCCGGGAGACGAAGCAAAAGCCAAGCCTATCTTGGATTTAATCAATCAAATAGATGAATATATCCCAGAACCAAAAAGAGAAATAGATAAAGACTTCTTAATGCCAATTGAAGACATATTTAGCATTGAAGGAAGAGGCACGGTGGTTACCGGCAGAATTGAACGCGGTCAAATCAAAATAAACGAAGAAGTGGAAATCGTAGGCATAAAAGAAAAAAGCTCTAAAACAGTGATTACAGGCATAGAAATGTTTAACAAACAATTAGACGAGGGTCGCGCTGGAGACAACGCAGGATTGCTTTTGCGCGGAACTAAAAAAGAAGAAGTTGAAAGAGGGCAAGTTTTAGCCAAACCTGGCTCTATTACCCCGCATACTGAATTTGAAGCTGAAATTTATATTTTATCCAAAGAAGAGGGCGGACGGCACACGCCGTTCTTTAAAGGCTACAAGCCGCAATTCTACATCAGGACTACTGATGTAACTGGCGAAATGATTTTGCCGGAAGGCACGGAAATGGTAATGCCCGGCGACACAATACACTTAACGATTAAACTGATTATGCCAGTGGCGTTGCAAGAACAGCAGCGTTTTGCCATTCGCGAAGGCGGCAAAACAGTCGGCGCAGGCGCGGTGACGAAGATTATCAAATAATATATGCTTGACTGAAAAGCCCCGTCCTTCTTTGCGGCGGGGCTTTGCATTATCTAATGTCTTACTCAAACCTCAAAACCCTCATTTCAGGCGGAGAAAACATGCAGATAGAGTTTAAAGAAAAAGTAGAAAACCCAGGCAGTTTAGCCGCGGAAATGGTGGCATTGGCGAATTCCAAAGGCGGAGATATTCTAATTGGGGTTGCGGATAATGGTAGAATTATAGGCATTGAAAAATCAACTAAATTAGAAGAATGGATTATCAATATCGCCCGCAATAATTGCGAGCCTGCTATGTTGCCAGAGTTTAGTTATCAAGAGATTGACAAAAAAATCATAGGCGTCTTGCATATTTTTCAAAGCAGCGAGCCTCATAGGGTAAAAGGCGGCAAGTTTTATATCAGAGTCGGCTCTACTAAACAAGAAGCGACGATAGAAGAAATTAGGCGGCTGTTTCAAGCGCGCGGGAAAGTGCAATTTGACGAATCGCCTGTATTGAATTCTAACCTTAATGACCTTGACTTTGGGACATTTAATGACTATTATAGAAAAGTTTATGGAATTAAACCGTCATTAAGCGGGAATAAATTAGCCGGCATTTTGCTTAAGCACCATATTTTGCTATCTTCTGAAAATCAAGAAGTAATGAGCATCGCCGGGTCATTAGTTTTTGGCAAAAACCCGCAAAGTTTTTTAAAATACAGCGGCATAACTTTAATGCACTTTCGCGGAGTAAAAAAAAGCATCAAAGATAAAATTACCGGTTTAGAATTAGAGGGAAATCTACCTCAACTTGTAAAAGGATCAGAAGATTTTCTTAAGACCAATTTAAAAATCAAAAGCTCAATGGACGGATTTAAAAGGATAGATATTCCAGAAATTCCATTTGAGGTTTTAAGAGAAGCATTAGTTAATGCCGTTTGCCATAGGGATTATTCAATTTTTGGCAATAAAATTAGGGTTTTGATATTTAAAGACAGAGTAGAAATAAGAAGTCCCGGCCGTCTGCCTAATACTGTAGAATTAAAAAATTTAGGCGACAGCCCGCCGTTTGCCAGAAATCAACTGATTGTGGGTTTTATGAATCGGCTGGGTTATATAGAAAATATCGGCCAAGGCATTTTATTGATGCGGGAGCGGATGCGGGAGCATAACAAAACTTTACCGCTTTTTCAAGAAAAAGGAGAGGAATTTATTGTTATTTTAAAAAAATGAGTCTATAAAATTATTAAAATCATAAGGTAAAGTTCAAAAACTGACACCTCTAT
>JBBTVS010000023.1:0-13986 GCA_038078695.1 Patescibacteria group bacterium | reverse complement strand
GAGTCTATAAAATTATTAAAATCATAAGGTAAAGTTCAAAAACTGACACCTCTATGATATTATCATAGAACATGAAAAAACTATTTAAAACAACAACAATCATTTTAGGCTTACCAGCTCTATTCTTAATTTTATCCGGTTTATCCGGCTGCCAGCAGACCGTGATAGAAGAAAAACCAACAGCTGATGACAGCGATATCTTTCCAAAAGAACAAACTGCCTGTATTTACAAAGACGGCTCTTGCTGTCAAGGCGAACAGGGTATCTGTCAAACGGTTCAAGTAAATTGCGAAGAAGGAAAAGAGCCTGTGATTAAAGGGTGCGATGAAAAGTGCGAGGCGATTTTTGAATGCGTGGCAAGTGGTACGGAGACGGCTGATGAAACTGCAAACTGGCTGACTTATACAAATAAAACAGCGTCAGGATTTGGCATTCAAGGATTTGAATTTAAATATCCATCTGGCTGGCAAATAATAGAAGGAGAAGATAAAGGAGGAAGTAGTGAGATTATACTCAAAAATCCTAAATCTGAAGCTCCAGGTATTCCTGGTACAACTATGATTATTGGTTGGGGACTAAATTATGGCGGATCAACATTAGATGAATTGCTACAAGGAATGACGGTAGGGCAATCTTCTAGTGTTGTAGAAAAAGTTGGCTATGTCACAATTGCTGATTTGCAAGCCGCTCAGTTAAATTACAAAGAACCAAATCCAGCAAATAATTCTGGAGTCTGGGAATATATATTTACTAACGCTAACGGTGATGGTCAAGACGCATGGACATTTTCGATTTCACCTATGCCAGAACTAAGCCAAGATATCTTAAATAATATTCTCGCTTCATTTAAACTAAATTAACTCCATGAAAACTATAAAACATCCGCAATTTTTGATACCAATCATCATTATAATTATAATGCTCGGTTGGATTGGGTATCAAAAAATAAATGCAATAAAAATCAAGCAAGCTGAAAAACAGGCGGCAGAGCAGAATGTTGATGTTGAGGACGCTAATCCAGTTGATGAGAATACTGACGAATCTTTAAACAACGATCAAATTCAAAAAACAGAGCCAGATGTCAACCCTAGTATTGTTAATCCAGTTCCAATCAAAGAAGCAAGTGTACAAGAACCAAAAGATGACAGTCAAATTGACACCGCAAATTGGAACTCTTTTACTCACCGATCTTACAACTATACCATTAAATTTCCAAAAAACTGGCACTGGGATGGCACAGATGTAGATGTTTTAATAATATCCAGTGAAGCAATTAAATCTAATGACGAAAATTTGACAGCTAACAATTTAAAAATCATTAAAGCTGACCAAGAAATTATAGAAGGAATTTTAGAGAAAAATCCAGACGCGGAAATCGCTAATTTAAATGACAATTTTAAAGCAGCGTATTTAAAAAATTATCAATTTAAAAATATTATTGAGCAAATCATTAAATCATTTGAAATATAAATATGCCAAAAGAAAAAATCAATAAAACTATTAAGCCAGCGGCTCCAGCAAAAACAAAAGCGCAGGCTAAAATCAAGCCTAAAAAATCAGTCCGACAAAAACAGATTAAAAAACCTGCGGCTAAAATCGCTAAGCCAAAAACCGCAAGCGCGCCAAAAAGTAAAGCACCTGTTAAGCAAGAAGAAAAAGCTAAAACCAGAATTAGAATAAAAATTACGGCTTATGACAATAAAGTAATTGACAAATCAACAAAAACCATTATTGATACGGCCCGCCGCAGCGGCGCCGAAGTAGTAGGCCCAATACCGCTGCCGACTAAGATTAAAAAATTCACCGTGCTGAGCTCAACATTTGTGCATAAAGACGCGCGCGATCAGTATGAAATCCGCAATCATAAACGGTTAATTGATATTTACGAACCGAGCGCCAAAACAATTGACGACTTGCAGAATTTAAACCTGCCGGCAGGAGTGGATATAGAAATTAAAATGTAAATATGAAATTTATTTTAGCAAAAAAACTTAATATGACGCAGACATTTGCCGACGATGGTAAAGCGATTCCAGTCACTGTAATTAAAGCCGGACCTTGTTATGTTACTCAAATTAAAAAAAATGAGGAAAAAGACGGTTATGCGGCAATACAAATTGGATTTGGAGAAACTACAGAAAAACGATTGACTAAACCGGAACGCGGGCATTTAAAAAAGGTGGGAAAACTTTTGAGGGTATTGAGAGAGTTTAAAGTAAAAAACGAACCCTCCAATACGGCGGACAAGAAGTTAAAAGTAGGTGATGAAATTAAGGTTAACATTTTTGAAGCAGGCGATAAAGTGCAAGTGACTGGAATTTCTAAGGGCAAGGGCTTTCAAGGCGTGGTGAAAAGGCACGGATTTCATGGATCTCCAGCTACTCATGGACATAAAGATCAGCTGCGTATGCCGGGCTCTATTGGAGCAACAGACCCACAAAGAGTATTTCCAGGAAAAAAAATGGGAGGGCATATGGGTTTTGACCAGATAACGGTTAAAAATTTAAAAGTAGTTAAAGTAGATGCGGAAAAAAATGAATTATGTTTGCGCGGCGCGGTCCCGGGACACAGAGGGACATTGTTGAAAATTTGCAGTTTGCAATAATTATGAACGGAAAAAGTTTAATTTTGAATCTTAATTTACAATGACCATACAGATTTACAACCAACAAGGCCAAGAAATTAGCACAATGGAATTAAATCCGGCGATTTTTGATGTCAAAACAAAACCTCACATTATTCAAGAAGCGGTAGTAAGCCTTAAAGCTAACGCCCGCCAAAACATCGCGCATACAAAAGATCGCGGAGAAGTCCGCGGAGGCGGCAAAAAACCATGGGCGCAAAAAGGCACTGGACGCGCAAGACACGGATCAATAAGATCCCCACTCTGGCGCGGAGGAGGGGTGACTTTTGGGCCGAAAAATATTATAAACTTCAGCAAAAAAATCAACAAAAAAGTAAAAAAACAAGCATTGTTAATGAGTTTAAGCGAAAAAGCCAAAGAAAGGGCCATTAAAATTCTAGATAAATTTGAATTAACAAAAATCAAAACAAAACAAATAGTTGATATTATCAAAAATTTAAAAATTGACCATGCAAAAATTTTGCTGGCATTAGACAATAAAGACGGTAGAGTAATCAAATCAGCCCGCAATTTGCCGAAAGTAAAATATATAGCCGCGGACAGCTTAAACATATTTGACACATTATGGGCTGACATGCTATTAACAACAGTTAGCGGCATTAAAAAAATAGAAAAAACCTATGGCAATAATAGACAAACTAAAAAACAAACTGTTAAAGAAAGCCACAAAACAGAAAAATCAAACTAAACAAAAATCAGCTGCAGAAAAATCACCTGCATCCGATAAAATTGCAAAATCAGCGGGAATAGGCAGGCTGGCTGATGTTTTAATTAAACCGATAGTCACAGAAAAGAGCACAGACTTAAGCGGACAAAACAAATATGTTTTTTTGGCAAGCAGCCGCGCCAATAAAAATCAAATTGCCGCGGCAATCAAAGCCGCTTATCAAATCAAGCCAACGCAAATTAATATTATTAATAATAAAGGGAAAAAAGTAAAATTAGGAAGAATCAAAGGACAGCGTAAAAATATTAAAAAAGCGATTGTAACGCTGCCAAAAGGAAAAAAAATAGAAGTGTACGAGGGAGTATGAGAGTCATATGGCTATAAAACTTTACAAACCAACAACGCCAGGCAGGCGCCACGCTGGAGTGGTGGATACTTCGCATTTAGACAAAAAACGACCGGAACGAAAATTGCGGATCATCATTAAAAAAAATGCCGGACGCAATAAACAAGGCCAAATAACTGTGCGCCATCAAGGTGGAGGAGCTAAACAGTTCTACCGCTTTGTTGATTTTAAACGAGACAACTTTGATATTCCCGGAAAAGTCATTGCTCTAGAGTATGATCCTAATAGATCCGCCCATATCGCGCTGATTGAATATGAAAATGGCGAGAAACGATATATTTTAAGTCCTCAAGGGCTCAAAAAAGGCGACACTATAATCTCTTCGCAAACTAAACTAATGGAAGTTAACCCGGGCAATACAATGACTTTAGCCAATATTCCGCCCGGCTTGTTTATCCATAATATTGAATTAACCCCTGGCAAGGGCGGAGTTATCGCCCGTGGGGCTGGCATGTCAGCAATACTGCAATCAGTTGAAGGCGATCATGCGCAAATTAAAATGCCTTCTGGAGAAATAAGATTAATTAAAAAAAAATGTTTGGCAACTATAGGATATGTTGGCAACGCTGATTATAGAAACGTACGCTTAGGCAAAGCCGGACGCAAGCGGCATAAAGGCATCAGGCCAGCAGTTACAGGAAAATCTATGAATCCAGTAGATCATCCTCATGGCGGCGGCGAAGGACACCAGTCTATAGGTTTAAAATATCCAAAAACGCCTTGGGGCAAGCATGCTTTAGGAGTTAAAACACGGCGAAAAAAGCCGTCTGATAAATTTATCTTGCAAAGAAGGAAAAAGAAAAAATAAATGCAAAAAATAGATAACTTTTAACTTTATTTTATGTCAAGAAGTTTAAAAAAGGGTCCATATATCAACCAAAAATTGCTCAAAAAAATAGCCGCTCTTCCATCCGGTTCAAAAAATATTATTAAAACATGGGACAGGGCTTGCACAATTACGCCGAATATGGTAGGTTTTACCATAGGCGTGCACAATGGCAAGGTGCATGTTTCTGTTTTTATTAACGAGGAAATGGTAGGCCATAAACTTGGTGAATTTGCGCCTACTCGCAAATTTATAAAGCATGGCGGCAAAATACAAAAAGAACAAGAACAAAAAGTTGCAGAAGCAGAACAAAAAGCTAAAGTAGCGACGGAACCGCGAGCGGAAAAAAAATAATTCAGTAAATTTATATGGAAGTCAAAGCTAAATTACGCTATTATAGACAATCTCCCAGGAAAGTACGATTAGTAACTAATCTTATTCGTGATTTAGATGTAAAATCGGCTTTAGATCAGTTGCGATTTGCCAACAAACGAGCGGCTGAACCAATCCGCAAACTAATAGAATCAGCCATAGCTAACGCCAAACACAATTTTGAATTAGATCCGAACAATTTATACATAAAACATATTACTGCAGACGATGGCCCGACTTTAAAAAGATGGCGGGCTAGAGCGTTTGGCAAAGCGGCTATGATAAAAAAAAGAACAAGCCATGTCACTGTTATCTTAGATGAGAAAATCCCGAATCAAAAACTAATCCGACCGCTTAGATCAAAAACATCCATAAACACGGTTGATAAACAAAAAACAGATAAAGAAAAAATCAAAACTGTTAAAAAATTATCAGAAATCAAAGAAAAAGACGCAAAAGCTGGCAAGACTGATGAGCTGTTAACTTCTGAAGAGACCAAGCTTCACAAAAAAATTGATAAACAAAAAGGCTTTATGCCAAAAATTTTTAGAAGAAAAGCAGGGTAAAGAATAAGTATGAGCAAAAAAGTCAATCCAATAATATTTCGCATCTCCAATATTAAAAATCCAGCTATCACATGGAGTTCTAGATGGTTTGGAAAGAATAATAATTTTGCTAGATATTTAGAAGAAGATGATGCTATTAGGAAAGCCATCAAAAAAGAAATCAATAATGTTGGCATTAACAAAATCATTATTGAACGATCGGGAAAAAGCAATGTTGAAATTATTCTTCAAGTAGCTAAACCTGGTGTGATTATCGGACGCGGCGGAACTAAAAGCGAACAATTAAAAAAAGAAATTAAAAAAGTAATTGATAAAAATTATAAAATTCAGCTAACAATTAAAGAAATATCTAAAGTCAATCTTTCAGCTGAAATATTAGCCCATGAAGCTAAACAAATGATTGAGCGACGGTTGCCTTTTAGAAGGGCCATGAAAAAAATTCTGGATTTAGGCACAAAAGCTGGAGCATTGGGCGTAAAAATTGTAATGTCCGGCAGGCTTAATGGAGTAGAAATCGCTCGTACTGAAAAAATAAATATAGGAAAAATGCCATTGCAAAATTTAAGAGCTGATATAGATTATGCCAGATGCGCGGCTGCCACCAAATGGGGGCAAGTAGGCATAAAGGTATGGGTATATAAAGGAGAGGTATTTGAAGAAGCGAATAGTAAATAGTTTGTAGTGAATAGTTTATAATTTTCAAACTAAACATGTTATTACCAAAAAAACTAAAACATAGAAAATGGCAAAAAACAGCTGGAAATAGCGGCGGAAGATTTGCTTCAAGAACTAATGAATTAAAATTTGGCACTTTTGGCTTACTGTCTAAAACAGGAAGTTGGATTACCTCAAGACAATTAGAAGCGGCCCGGCGCGCCATGAGAAGATACTTGCAAAAAGGGGGAAAAATTTGGATTCGCATTTTTCCAGACAAACCAGTAACTGCCAAAGGCAATGAAATACCGATGGGCGGCGGGAAAGGTTCATTAGATAGATTCGTTGTGAATATCAAGCCAGGCGCGATTATTTTTGAAATAGATGGAGTTGATAAAAATATAGCTCAAAAAGCCGTAAGACTAGCTTCTTACAAGCTACCAGTTAAAACTAAGTTCATTGCTAAATAATTTTACAAAACATATGGATTTGGAAACCTTAAAAAAAATGCCAATCAATGATCTGCAATCAATGCTAATGCAAAAAAAAGAGGAATTAATGCACATGCGCTTTAAAGTAGATCAGCGCCAATTAAAACATGTTAGACAGATTAGAAATACTAAACAAAATATAGCTCAAATTTTAACTATAATCTCAAACAAAAAACTTCATGGATAAAATAACTAAAAAATTGCATAAAAGACAGCTCATCGGCATAATCATTTCTGATAAAATGGATAAAACTATCGTAGTTAAAGTTGACCGCCTTAAAATTCATCCGAAATACCATAAAAGATATACCGTCTCTAAAAAATATAAAGCGCATGATAAAAATAATGAATATAAAATTGGCGATAAAGTAATAATACAAGAATGCAAACCAATGTCAAAAGATAAAAAATGGAAAGTAATTAAAAAATCTTTATAAATTATGCTTCAACCGCGTTCAATTATACAATCAGCAGACAATAGCGGCGCTAAAAAACTTGGAGTGATCAAAGTCTTGGGCGGCTATAAAAAAAGATATGCCAGAATCGGCGATATTGTAACCTGTTCTGTAAAAGAAGCGACTCCAAGATCCGGGGTTAAACAAGGCCAGGTAGTACATTGCGTAATAGTCAGAACAAGAAAAGAATTAAAACGACCTTCAGGCATCTGTATTAGATTTGACGAAAACGCAGGCATTATCATTGACAAAAACAATAAAGAGCTCAAGGCTACTCGCGTTTTTGGACCAATTCCCAAAGAATTAAAAGATTTAGGCTACAAAAAAATAATTTCCCTAGCGCCAGAAGTTTTATGAAAATTAAAACCAATGATACAGTTAAAATAATAAGTGGTAGCTACCGCGGCAAGACCGGCAAAGTTTTGCAAGTTCTGCCAAAATTAGACAAAGCTAGTATAGAAGGAGTAAACTTATTAATTAAAAATATCAAACCCCGAAAAAAAGGAGATAAAGGTCAAAGAATTAATTTTCCTTCGCCTGTAAATATTTCTAATCTGGCTTTAATTTGTCCTAAATGCAACAAGACCGCTAAAGTGGGCTATAAACGATTGGAAAATAATAAAAAAAGCCGGATATGCAAAAAATGCAAAGAAATAATTGACGGTTAAAACCTATAAATTTACATTCTATGTCATTAAAAGAACATTACTTTAAAAATGTCATACCCGAGATGAAAAAACAGCTAGGATATAAAAATGATCTGGCAGTACCGCGTTTAATTAAAATAGTAATAAATGTGGGTTTAAGCAAGTCGCTGAAAAACAAAGAATTTAAAGAAACAGTGGAGCAAAATTTAAAACTTATCACAGGACAGAAATCTATTATTACCCGCGCTAAAAACGCTATTTCAGGCTTTGGCATCAGAGAAGGCTTGATTATTGGCGAAAAAGTAACCCTGCGAGGACAAAGAATGTACGACTTGACTCATAAAATTATCAATGTAGCGCTACCGCGAATGCGGGACTTCCAAGGGTTAAACCTTAAAAGTCTTGACAAAAAAGGAAATCTAACGATAGGTTTAAAAGAATGCACTGTTTTTCCAGAAATTAATCAGGAAGAAATATCTACAATACACGGATTAGAGATTACTCTAGTAACTAATGCCAGAACAAGAGAAGAGGCTGTAATGTTGTTTAAATTGCTAAAATTTCCTTTTAAATCGTATGGCTAAGAAATCAAAAATAAACAAAGCTAAAAAGAAACCAAAATTCTCCACGCGCATAATACGGAGATGCTGGCGATGCGGCCGCAATCGCGGTTATATGCGTTTCTTTAAATTATGCCGGATATGTCTAAGAGAAAAAGCAGAAAAGGGAGAGATTCCGGGATTGCGCAAATCATCGTGGTAATATTATTAATAATATGCATAGCGATCCAATAGCAGATACATTAACCAAAATAAGAAATGCTCAAGCAGTTCAAAAAGAAACTGTGGAGATTAAGTTTTCTAAAATGAATTTGGCTATTTTAAATATCCTTCAAGAAAATGGCTACATCGAAAAAATAGAAATTGCAGAAGAAAATGTAAAAATCACTGTCTATTTAAAATACAATAAAAAAAACCAGCCTAAAATACAGCACTTAAAACGGATTAGCAAACCCGGCCGGCGCATCTATGCGACTCGCGATAAATTGCCTTTTGTCTTAAACGGCTATGGTTTAGCTATTATATCCACCGTCCACGGGTTAATGACCAACAAACAAGCGCGAGAAAATAATCTGGGAGGCGAAGTGATCTGCGAGGTATTTTAAGCGATATTTTATTAATATGAGCAGAATCGGCAAACAATCCATCAATATTCCCGAAAAAGTTGAAATTAAATTCAATAAAAATGCTATTGCAATCAAGGGGCCGAAAGGAGAAATAAATTTCAACTTGCCATCTGAAATAGAAGTCAATCAACAAGAAAACACATTAACCTTAACTATTAAAAATTTTGACGACTCAAGCCAGCAATCTTTATGGGGTACTTATAACAGACTTATAAATAATGGCATCATTGGAGTAACTCAAGGCTTTAATAAAAAATTAAACATTAGCGGAGTGGGATATCGCGCCAACATAAAGGGCCAAACTTTAATCTTAGAGGTTGGTTTTTCCCATGCTATAGAATATCCTATTCCTATGGACGTAAAAGTTGAAGTGGAAAATAATAATATTATCATAGTATCAGGCACTGATAAGCAAAGGGTCGGACAAACGGCCGCTGAAATCAGAGCTTTTAAAAAACCAGAACCATACAAAGGCAAAGGTATAATTTATGAAGGCGAGGTCATCCGCCGTAAACAAGGCAAACAAGCAGCAGGTTCATCTGAAGGAGGAGGGAAAAAATAAAATATGAACAGAACTCTCCGGCATAAAAGAATTAGAAAAAAAATTAAAGGCACGAAAAGTCGCCCGCGCCTTTCTGTTTTTCGAAGCCTAAAAGGCTTGTACGTGCAACTAATTGATGATGATAAAAAATGCACTCTAACAGCGGCTAATTATAAAGAATTAAAAGACAAATATAAAAATAAATTGGAACAATCCAAACTTTTAGGCGCGCTAATAGCTCAAAAAGCCATGGATAAAAAAATCACTAAAGTCGTTTTTGATCGCGGCGGCTATAAGTATCACGGCCGCATAAAAGCAATGGCAGACGGAGCGCGCGAGGCTGGATTAATATTTTAAAAATTATGAATTATAAAAAGACAAAGCAATCTGATAAAAATATTAAAGAACAGGATGACATGCAGTCTGTTATTTTAGATTTAGCCAGAGTTACACGGGTTCAACGCGGCGGCAAAAGAATGCGTTTTAGAGCTTGCGTGGGAGCAGGGGACAAAAAAGGTAAAATAGGAATAGGCATCGCTAAAGGAGCTGATGTATCTATAGCCGTAGAAAAAGCTACTCGCCGGGCTAAAAAAAATATGATTCAAGTGCCGATTACTGAAGGTGGAACTATTCCTCATACTGTGAATGTTAAATTTAAAGCCGCCAATATCCTTTTTAAACCAGTGATTTCAGGCAGCGGCATTAAAGCCGGCGGCGTTATCAGAATTTTATGCGATCTATCCGGATTAAAAAACATCTCGGCTAAAACTATGGGCACTAAAAACCAAATTACTAATGCTCAAGCTGTTATTAAAGCTTTTGGGCAATTTAAAATATAATGTCTATCAAATTGCACAATCTGCAAAGCGTCATTAAAACAAAGCCTAAAAAAAGGGTGGGGCGAGGCAATGCCAGTGGAAAAGGCACTTATTCCGGCAGAGGCATTAAGGGCCAGCGCGCCCGCGCGGGCGGAAGAGGCGGGCTTAAAAAACGATCTATAATGAGGCAGTTAATTAAGAAAACTCCAAAAATCGGCGGCTTTAAATCGTTAAATCAAAAACGAAAAAGGAAAAAATGAATTTTACTAAAGTTAAACAAATTTGGCAGGCTAAAGATTTACGGCAAGATTTATTTTTTGTTTTAGGCTTATTGTTAGTTTTTAGAATTTTAGCGCATATACCTGTGCCAGGAGTTGACGTAAGCGGATTAAAAGATTATTTTGCCGGAAATCAAATTATGGGATTGCTTAATATTTTTACCGGCGGCGGTTTAAAAAATTTTTCCGTGGTAATGCTTGGAGTTGGACCCTATATTACAGCTTCTATTATATTTCAATTATTAACTATGGTTGTGCCCAGAATAGAAGAAATGTCTAAAGAAGGGGAGCGCGGCCAGCATAAAATCAACCAATGGACCAGGTTGGCTACTGTGCCGCTGGCTATGCTGCAAGCTTATGCCACTATGATTTTTTTATCGCGCCAAGGCGGCCCTGGCATAAACCTTTTAGGCGCTTTAAGCCCTATGCAATTAATAACCGCTATTATCAGTATCGCATGCGGCACGGTATTTTTAATGTGGATAGGCGAACTAATCTCTGAGCGCAAAATCGGAAACGGCATATCAATTTTAATTTTTGCCGGCATTGTTTCTTCCTTACCTCAAGCCATACTTCAAGCATGGTCTGATATTTCTGCTAACCCGGGCGCATGGAGCCAATACTTAATATTTCTAATAATTGCTTTAATTACCATAGCCGCGATAGTTTTTATAACAGAAGGACAGAGAAATATCCCCATATCCTATGCCAGACAGGCAATAGGGTCTCGCCTATACGGAGGATCAAAAAGCCACTTGCCTTTGCGAATTAATCAAGCTGGGATGATTCCAATAATCTTTGCCATATCTATTATTCTTTTTCCGTCAGTCATTGCCCAATTTTTTGTCGGCGCAAAGTCGCTTTGGTTGTCGCATGCCTCGCAATTTATTATTGATTTATTTAAAAATCAAGTTTTCTACGGAATATTTTACTTTTTGCTCGTCGTGGGCTTTACTTATTTTTACACGGCCATTATCTTTCAGCCAAATCAAATAGCCGAAAACCTGCAAAAGCAGGGTGGATTTATTCCAGGAGTACGCCCGGGCCGCGAAACAAGCGTCTATCTAAATCGCACTATGAACAGAATTGTTTTGGCTGGCGCTTTGTTTTTAGGTATTATCGCTCTTCTGCCTATCCTGATGCAACAGGCGGCCGGCTTTAGCATGGTTGTCGGCGGCGCTTCTATGCTGATTGTGGTAGGCGTGGTAATTGAGATGGTTAAACAGATTGATTCTCAACTGATTATGCGGCATTATGAGGGCATTTGATGAAATTTCAAATGTCAAAATCCAAATGTCAAATCAATGTCAAAATCCAAAAACTCATAATATTTTAATTTTCGGACCCCAGGGCTCTGGAAAAGGCACGCAGGCACAGATGCTTTCTAAATTGCTGAATATCCCGCATATCTCAACCGGAACTATCTTTCGTCAAATTCAGACAGTTAAAAATTATCTTAATCAAGGAAAATTAGTCCCTGATTCATATGTGAACAAATTAGTTGCTGACCGTCTTAGGCAGATTGATTGCAAAGGCGGTTTTATTTTAGACGGTTATCCGCGCAATAAAGCGCAGGGTGATTTTTTGTTAGAGCAAACTAAGATTGATTATGTGATAGAAATTAAACTGTCTGACGCAGACGGCATCTTTAGAATTGCCAAGCGCCGTATGTGCGCCAAAGGCCATTCTTATCATCCTAAATTCGCTCCGCCTAAAAAAGATGGCATTTGCGATATTGACGGCTTGCCCTTGTTTCAGCGAGATGATGAAACAGAAGAGGCAATAAAAGAAAGGCTGGCGATTTATCATAGCGAAACAGAGCCGCTGATTAAAAATTTGAAAAAGCGCGGCATCAAAATTTTAGAAATTGACGGCAGGCCGGCGATTGAGGAGGTGGGTCAAGAAATCAAAAACAAATTAAATTTTCTTTAATAAATCATGCCTGACCAAACAACCACAATCCAAGAACTCCGCGAACTGGTAAATAAATTCAGAAAAGAGCGAAACTGGACAAAAGCAACGGCTGCTATGTTTGCCAAAGACATTGCTGTAGAAGCAGGGGAGCTTTTAGATCATTTTGTTTGGGATGAAGATGCTTATTTAAAAGACAAAAACATTGCAAAAGAGGTTAAATATGAGTTAGTTGACGTTCTTTACGGCGTGTTAATGATGTCAGAGGCGCTAAAAATTGACCTATCTTCCACGCTCAAAGAGAAACTAAAAATCTTGGCTAAAAAATATCCAGCCGAGCAGTGCCGCAGACACATTTGAGATTTTACATTTGAGTTTTGAGATTCTACAATGATTACCTATAAAACCAATGAGCAGATACAAACAATGCAAAAAGGCGGCGCCATACTCGCCGCTATTTTAAAAAAAACCGCGGAATTGATTAAACCCGGAGCCTCTGCCGCTGATTTAGAACAATTCGCGCAAAAAGAAATCAGCCATGCCGGCGCAAAGCCAGCTTTTTTAAATTACAAAACCAAAAATTCAAATCCATATCCAAATATCTTATGCGTTTCAGTGAACAATGAAGTTGTTCATGCTTTGCCTTTAATTGATAAGATATTCCAGCCGGGCGATGTTGTCGGGCTTGACTGCGGCATTTGGTATAAAGATCTATGCGTTGACGCGGCTTTGACTATTGCTTGCGGCAATGTTGACGCTCAATCGCGCAAACTTATAAATACCTGCCGCGAGGCTCTGCAAATAGGCATCAGTAAATGCAGAATTGATAATTATCTTGGCGATATGGGGTTTGCTATTCAAAAATTTGTGGAATCGCAGGATTTTAAAGTAATTAAAACATTAGTCGGCCATGGAGTAGGGTATCAAGTGCACGAAGATCCGCAGGTCCCGAATTTTTTTCCGTTTGATGAAAAAAATCCCAAAAACCGCGGACCTAAATTAAAACAAGGAATGACATTGGCGATAGAGCCAATGATCTCCGTAAGCTCCGAAAAAACCAAAAAAGGCAAAGACGGTTTTGCTTCGATAACTGCTGACTGTTCTCTGTCAGCGCATTTTGAACATACAATAGCAGTGACGAAAAAAGGACCTGTAATTTTGACAAAATAAAGGCTGTCCGCTTGACTTGGGTTATTATTAAATGATAAAATAAAGTAAACATTTAGAATATCATGTAATTATAAAACTTATGTATAAAAGATTGCAAAAATTCCAAAATTTAGGATCAGACAGTTGTTTTTTATGGGGGCCTCGTCAAAGCGGCAAAAGCACGCTCTTGCAAACTGTATTCTCAAACTCTATATATTATGATCTTCTGCTGTCTGATGAATTTGAACGGCTTAATCGGAGACCATCATTACTTCGAGAAGAACTTCTGGCAAATCATCCCATCGCTCCTGTCATTATTGATGAGGTGCAAAAAATTCCCCAGTTGCTTGATGAAATCCAGTGGCTGATTGTAAA
>JBBTVS010000022.1:0-4568 GCA_038078695.1 Patescibacteria group bacterium | reverse complement strand
CCAATCTGCAAAACATAACTTGTGATTGTCCAAGCTATGGAGATGACAACCGCGCCGATTGCCGCCCACATCAGCACATGCTTGCCTTTGGTAATTTGGTCCTCTTTGCCTGCGGCAGTAAGCCACATCACTCCGCCGTATATTATCATTCCTACAACTAACACCCCTAAAAATCCCATTGCCAGATTTATCGCCAGTCTTATGTTGGCGCGCGGATCAGAAATAGGCTCGCCAAAAGCGCTTGGCACGACATCAGAGCCGTAAAGGCAAACTTCCTCTACTGCGCACACATTGCCTGTTGGACATACATCTTTATTTTCTGTACATTCCTTTGCAGGATCACTCTTAATTATGGTCCGCAGTCCTGTTGTCTTATTTACGCAAACTTTAACAACCACATCTCCAGGCGCGCAGGTGATTGCTCGCACTTTAGCAAAACCAACAAATAAAAAACTGCAAATAAACAAAACTATCAAAACAATCAAAAAATTTTTATATCTCATTGCCTATCAAATTATAAATTATGAGTTATGATTTCCACTTTTCCACAAGTTAAACATATTATAGCATTGCACGGAAATTGGTCAACCTCCGCTCAACTTCTCCAAGATATAAGATATCCAAGCGTAAGCCGCGAACAAAATAAATATTCCCATAGTAGTCCATAATAAAGTATCCTTGTGCTTTTTAAGGCTCTCCGGATTTCCTTTTGATAAAATGACGCCAAAGCCGGCAATAATAAAATTAAAAAGCGCGAACGCGCCGACCAAGCCTAAAACCGCTTGAATAAACCGCGCAGCAACCTCAAAAATGTCCGCGGCGTTTAACGGATCAGGGATGCTTACGGCGGAAGCGGGAAACGGCGGGAGGGTTAAAATGGTTATGATGATTATAGGAAGAGCGAGTTTTTTAATAAAATTCATAAAATAATTTTGCATTTTTAATTACATTTTGATTTTTGATTTTTGAATTTTAAATTTAATAAGGTTCTCCTTCTCCCTGCACCGGGCCGCAACAAAATAAATCTTCGGAACCGGAATTTCTCGGACACAAATTTGTATCAGACAAGCAATCGTAAAATAGTTTTCTATCTTTTATAGATTGTTCTTGATTGCGATTTTTAATTTGATCTTTTGTCCAACATCTATAAGGCTCTAATGTTGCTCTTGCTCCGCCATTGCCAAAATATTCTTGATATGTTAAGGCTAAATACTCACAGGCATCGGCATAACGGGTATCTTGACTGCAAACTCCCTGCAAACAAATGCCGCCGTAAGGAATCTTTTCAACAAGTTTGCCGTCTTTGTCGCCTGTGCCATAATCGCACGGGGTGCCGTCGCCGCGGCTAAAGCAGACCGCCTGATTCCAGCCGGCGGCAGTTTCGCCGGCTAACTTTTTTAAATCGCCATATCCAGGATCGCAAATATAATTCCACGGATTGCCGAACAATTTAAAAGTTTTCTGCCTGCTGCCTGCCGGCACTTCAAGTGTATTTGGATCTTCATACAGCTTGTAGCCCACCTGCGTGCCAAAGCCGAACAAAATCACATTAACCAACTGCCAGGCTAATAAAACAAAAAACGCGCCCCACATACAGCCTTTAAGCACATCCTTGCCTTCCTGTATCTTACCAGCATCGCCCATCTGGCGCAATATCCAAAACCACCCGATGCCGGCAATAATTACAATCAAAAGCGCGCCGCCCAAAATATAAAACATCCATTGAGTAACATTGCCGATTATATCCACAATATCGCATATCCCGCAATTGCCGGAATGAATGCAGGCGGGCAATAATGCTGGTTGAGCGGAAACTGGCGCCGGTATCAACAGCAACAGAATAGTTAATAATACTCTCTTCATAATCATAACTTAAATTCCAAATTCAAAGCACCAAATTCCAAATAAATTCCAATGACCAAAACCTCAAATTCCAAACAACTATTTCTGTAATTGGAATTTGGAATTTGTTATTTGGCATTTATTTGTTATTTGAAATTTGGGATTTGGAATTTATCTCAGAGTCTCCGTAACCTGCTGCGCTCCGTAGGACAAAGCGTCTTCCAAAGACCGCTTGCCGGAAACGGCCGAATTTATCATCTCTATCAAAGCTTGTTCCGCATCCGGCGCCCGCCTGCCATGATACCATACTTGCGCGTATGGAGCCTGCGCCGCAAAAACAGAAAGCTCCGAATCTTTAATCTCCGCCATTTGACTTTTAAGCGGCGATATTTTGCCGGTAGAATTTTGCAATTTTAAAAGATTTTGAGGCTGGGACAGCCAGTTTAAAAAATGCCATGCCCAATCTTGATGCGCTGATTTTTTAGACACGGTCTCCACCCAATAATTAGCCACGGTTATGTTGCTTACCGCGCCTTTAGGCAAAGGCAAAGGCGCCGCGCCAAAATTAACTTTGGAATTTTTAATTTCAGCCAAATTGTAGCTATAGCCAAAAAGATACGCCAACCGTCCTTGTTTAAAAGTTTCCAGCGCTTGTTCTTGGCTTTCATTCCATGTATATACTTTTTTGGTCGTATCGGAAAAATCGGTAAAAAAACGCAAAGCTTCCAAACCTGCGTTATATTTATCCTCTAATCTTACGGTTTTATGGAAAGCCGCGTAATTGTTTTCTTGATCAATCATATCTACTCCGGTCTGGAGCATCAGAGCGGTTAAAATATCGGTTGGCCGGATTATGTTGCCAGTCGCGCCTAAAGCCGCGGCGGCCTGCAAAATTTTATTCTCGGCATCAACCTTGGCTATCTTTATAACATCCTGCTGAAACCGCTCCCAAGTCTGCGGAACATCAAAAATTTCGTTCTTCTCCAAAATGTCTTTATTATAATATAGCGCCAAGACATCGACATAAAGCGGCAGGGCCATTATCTGTTCGTCTTGCGATACTTTTATTTTTTGAGTTGATTGATCATCTGCGTTCGGTTCTTCTTCGCGCAAAACATCATCTTTTACAAAAGGATAATAATTGCGCTTGATGTCTCGCGGCTTTAAAAAAATCGCGTTTTCTGATTCTATTCCCGCGATAGTCGGCTTAAGATCCCCTGGTCCCGGCGGTCTGATGACTACTTTTTCAACTGTCGCGCTTTCCGGCTGCGGCGCTATTATGTTTTCGTAAAGCCCGATCCAATTGTGAGGTATGGAAAAAATATCAGGACCCTTATCCTCTGCCAAAGCTTTAAGCATCTCTGCTTCGTATTCTTCAAACCGCAAATTCTTAAAATAAATCTTGACATTGGGATACAATTTTTGATACTCGTCAATTAAAGGCTGGAGTTCATAAGAATTATGCCAAACCTGCCAATAAGACAGCTCTATATTTTCTACTTCCCCAATATCTGCGCGCGGCTTGCAGCCGAAGCCGGTTAGCAATAAGAGCGCTGACAGTAAAGTTATTTTTATGATTGTTGATTTTGCTGGCAACATAAATATTAATGTCAAATGTCAAAATCCAAATGTCAAATCAATATCAAATAACAAATACCAAATTAACTCTCACCGTGCATTTTGACATTTGACATTTGGATTTGATTTGGCATTTGATATTTGAAATTTGACGTTTCTTGCTTTAGAAACTCTCCCAACTCTTGCCCAATCTCATAGTCTTCCAATCCCAACGCAACATTTGCTTTAAGCCAGCCGAGTTTGTTTCCGCAATCGTACCGGGCGCCGGAAAATTTATAGCCGTAAACAGGCAAGCGCTTTACAGTATCATGCAAGGCATAAGCCAATCCTATTTCACCCCTTTTGTCAAACTCTTGTTTTTTTAGCGCTTCTAATACATCAGGGGTAATAATATAATGGCCTACAATGCCTAAATTTGAGGGCGCCTCTTCTAATTTTGGCTTTTCTATTATGCCGGATACTTGATATACGCATGGCTCAATTTCTTTGCCGTTAATTACTCCGTATCGCTCTATTGCTTTACCTTGAATCTCTTCTATGGCAAAAACCGAGGATTTATATTTTTCGTAAACTGCAATTAACTGTTTGATAACCGGCGTCTCGCTGATAATAACATCATCGCCCCACATCACCGCAAACGCCTGATCCTGCCCCAAAAGTCCGCTCGCGCGCAAAATAGCGTCCCCGTCTCCCAAAGGCTCGCTCTGTCGGATAAAATAAAAATTTGCCCAATCCGCCATCTCATGAATCGCCGATTTAAACTCGCTCTTTCCTTTTTTGTCTAAGCGGTATTCCAGTTCAAAATTAACATCAAAATAATCTTCTACTGATTTTTTAGCCGCGGAAGTAACAAAAATGATATCGCGAATTCCGCTTTCTACCGCCTCTTTAACTATATAATGAATCACCGGTTTATCCACCAGTGGAAACATCTCTTTTGGTATTGATTTGGAAGCTGGCAAGAATCTGCTGCCAATGCCGGCGACCGGAATAATTGCTTTGGTTATCATATCTGCTTTTATTTTACGGGGAATTTAAGTTGATGTCAATTTCACTATACAGACTGTCCTTGGACAGTCTGGAGGCAACAAACTCGCAACATACAATCTGGCTCCCGGGGTCGGATTCGAACCGACAACCAATTGGTT
>JBBTVS010000021.1:0-1450 GCA_038078695.1 Patescibacteria group bacterium | reverse complement strand
ATCTTTAATGCAGAAAGCCCCACGGCCATATCTCCCATTTTCCAAAGGTTAGTCTTATAATATAAGTAAGCCAAAAATACCGATCCGATAAAGTTGGCTAAAAATACAATGCCCCATTTATAAAACATCTTCTCTAATGTTGCTCTTCTATCCAATACGCTCATTAACATCAGGTTATTGCCGGTAAAAAGTTCAGCGCCCGCAATTACTACCAACATAAGCCCTACGGAAAAAACGGCTCCGGTGATGAATCTCGCAAACCCTAAACCAAAATATTTCGCGGCATCATGTCCTATTAATGTCGCAAGGCAAGCCCCGAAACCTATATAAACTCCTGCCAAAATTCCTAATATAACTAATTTAAAAACGGACGCATTTACTTTCTGAACGCAAATACTCCTGCTTAAGTTATCCGCAATAGTAGCCGGGGCTCGACAATCCACATTAACCACTACTCCTATATCTTTTTTTTCTTCTGGCATGCATCCTCCTTTTTTGTTAGTGATATTTATCACTAACTAATATAAAAAAATTTACCGGTTTACCGAGAAATACCTCAACGCTTTTAATTCAATCGATAAATCCACATTACGCAAAGTAACTTCTTGAGGCACTGTTATTGCTACGTGCGCAAAATTTAATAAAGAGTAAACCTCCGCTTCGATAAACTTATCTGCAATCACCTGCGCTGCATCAGCCAAAACAGCAATTATGCCGATATGGACATCATTCCTTTTCACGCTCTCTTTCATATTGTCAATATGTTCGACTATTACATTTCCACAGATTTTACCTATCTTGCCCTCTCCTTTATCAAATGCCGCTACAAACTTTAACCCTTCCTCTTCGAATCCTTTATAATTAAGGAGGGCTGACCCTAAATTACCGACTCCCGCAATAGCAAGATTGCACATCTCTCTTCCGCCAATAATATCTAAAAGATAATTTTTCAGCCTGGAAACATCATAACCCATCCCGGGCTGCCCAATCCTGCCGAAACTCGCTAAATCTTTTCTTATCAGAAAAGCGCTGATATTTGTCTTTTTTGAAAGCTCTTCAGATAAAATGGTTACTTTATTTTCTCTTTCTAACTGCTGGACAACCTTTAGATAATTAAGAATGCGGGGAATTACTATGTCCGAAAACTTCTTTTCTTTGTTTGCCGGGTTATTTGTAAGTATCTTATCCATTCTAACCCTTTAATTTTTTGTATACATCGCACTCTTCACAAGACATCTGCTTATTTGTTTTGCATATAACCATATTGCTATTTAACTTTTTAATATATTGCCTATCCTGGTGGTTCCCGTTTTTTCAGCTCAATTTCATGTTCATCTATTAAATGTCTATGCATTTTTTCAAGTAAACCACAAGGACAATTGATTTATAACAAGTAATTCTTCCATATTTTACAATATTAAAAAATAGTGTCAAGTTATTTCTTATGAGT
>JBBTVS010000020.1:0-1671 GCA_038078695.1 Patescibacteria group bacterium | reverse complement strand
TTTGCATACTAGCAGGGTGTATGGCTGCGCTTAGCAGGCCTGAACAGGTAAAAAACAATGAAACAAACCCTTAAAAATATTGTTACCTGGTTTTTTGCGGCTATAGTAATATGGCTGTCTTTTATTCCTGCAGTAATTACAGGGAGATACAGCAATGCAGCATATTTAATACTCGGATTTTTTTTAGCAGTGTCTTTTTTTTGTAGTAAAAAGTCTGGGTATTTTATAGACAGCGAGTTTGATAAATTCATCTGGCTGTTTTTGATATGGAATTTTTTCAGCGCTTTGTTTGCTTACGATAAGAGCGCGGCGTTTAAGAGGTATCTTGATTTTGTCATTCCCTTTATAACGATATATTTTATGGCGAAAAATGAGTTAGATGACAAAAGGATAAAATTACTTATCCGTATTTTATTTTTTTCAGGCATAGTGGTTTCTATTATAGGGATTTTAGAATTTATATACGGAAGGAATATGCTTTATGAAGGAGTTGTTCAAAATCCTTTTTACAAGCAGTACGTGAGCCTTCCAAGGATTATGTCTACAATGATGCATCCGACTGTGCTGGGCACATATCTTATGATTTGCCTGCCAGCTTCTTTTTTTATAATCGAGCGCGCCATAGGCAGACTTAAAAAAATAGCTGCGATGACTGGTTTGGCGATGATATTAGCGGCTCTTATTCTAACGTTTTCAAGAACAGGATGGGCAGTGTCAGCAGCTATAGCTTTTATTTATTTTTATATCAAAAATAAGAAAAAGATGCTTTTATTAACGGCTATTATGGTTTTATTTTTAAGCTCTATTTTTATAGCAGTAAAGTTAAAGCCGACAGTTCAATACAGAGTAGATTATAAGCATATAGTTAATTATTTAATAGAAGGGCACAGGCTTGAACGATATCCGCTTACAATAAAAATGATAAAAGATCATCCTTTTGCAGGAGTAGGACTTAATAATTACAGAATTCTTTTTGATGGATATTATGGACAAAACAAGGTACCGTACAATATCAAAATACCTGACAATATGTATCTTTCTATTATGGGAGAGACAGGGTTAGTTGGGATGCTGCTATTTGTAGCCTTGTTGTTTTGTGTTATTAAAAAAGGATTTGCTTTACTGAGGGACAGGGAAAATAAAGATTGGGGCATAATACTGGTTCTTTTTTCAAGCATTATCGGCATCTTGATGCATATGGTAAGCTATGACCTTTTTTACTGGATTGTCCCGTATTATTTATTTTTATTGTTTTTAGGGGGATTGGCGAGTTATTCCAATAATAAATAACCTTGAAAATAGCCTTATATTATCCTTATATTCATCTAAGAAGCGGGGTGGAGCGCACGATACTGGAGATTTTAAAGCGCTCGAGGCATGACTGGCATGTTTTTACTAACTTTTACGAGAGAGATACTACCTATCCCGAGTTTAAGGATTTTGAATCCAGAATAACAGAATTAAAAAGAATTTCAGTAGATAGAAGCTATTTAAATACATTAAAGTCTGCATGGACTATTTTTAATCAGAAATTACCTCTATCCAACTCCAGGAGTTGCCAAGATAGGCAACTCCTGGAGTTGGATAGGTTTGATGTTTTGTGGGTACATAATGAGGGCCTTGGGAGCTTTATAAATTTTAAGAATAAAGCTATTCCAAGAATATGTTTTT
>JBBTVS010000019.1:0-2385 GCA_038078695.1 Patescibacteria group bacterium | reverse complement strand
TTACGGTTTTATTGCAGAAAAAAGATAAAACTGGCTGGCGCAAGGCAAGAATGATTGTTGACACTGGAGCTGATTATTCTATTTTACCTCGTTCTTACGCCGTTTATTTAGGCATTGATTTAACTCGCGATTGCATTGCTCAAACTACTCACGGCATAGGCGGAATGGAAACCGTTTATATTTATAAAAGCTTAATTTTAGAAATTGACAGTTTTAAGCGCAAAATTCCAATTGGTTTTTTAGATCGCGACGATGTGCCGCCTTTATTCGGTCGGCATGAATGTTTAGAAACTTTTCGGTTGGTTTTTGCTAAAAGAACCATAACTTTGTCTAATTAAAAGCCAGCGCCTTTTGGTTTGAGGCGCCGAAATAAATTCAATCCGCCGATTCGGCGGACAAATTCAAAATTATTAGGCAAAATATTTAGAGTTGTAATTTGCGCCCGTCTTAAACAGATGGGTTTTTTAATTTTGGCCTTGACAGTGTGTGTGTGTGTGTGTGCTATGGTAGGAAGTCCGAAATGGAATTTGCGGACAAGTGTTCTTTGACAATTTGTATCAATTTAAGGTGCAATTATCATTTGGAGGGAAAAGTCATGAAAACTTTTTTTGATGTAGCCATAGTTGGCGCTGGCCCAGCTGGAATATTTTCAGCTTTTGAACTTGGTGGTAAAAGGAGCGTTCTGTTAATTGACGCTGGTAAAAATTTGGAGCAGAAGTACTGTTTTATTGAAGATAAACAAACTTGCCGTTTTTGTCGCCCGACCTGCAGTATTATCAGCGGTTTTGGAGGTTCTCAATTTTTTGAAGGGACAAAACTAAGCTGCTATCCAGCAGGCACTGGGTTGTTAAGTTTTGTTGATAGTGAGGAAATGTTGAAAAAATTGTACGATGAGGTTGATGGTATTTTAGAGGAGCATGGGAAATCTAAAAGAGATTTTCCGCCAGAAGAGAAGATTAAGAATATTCAGGCATCGTTTAACAAAGTCGGCATTGATGTAAAATATTATAACGCCCAGAAAGTTTCAAAGCTTACAATGAACAACATAGCTTTGAATATAAGGGAGAGACTTGAAAGCAAGGGAGTAATAATAAGGACTTGTGAAAAAGTAATTAATATTGCCAAGGAGACGAATTGCTACAAAATCCAAACTCATGTTGGCGAATATACTGCTAAAGATGTCATATTGGCAGTAGGCAGGATTGGGAGCCGTTGGTTGGCGAAAGTTGCTGATACAATCGGCATAAAGTATCATCCAGAAAATATTAATAGCGTCGAAATCGGCGTTAGGGTGGAAATGCCATACTATCTGTTTGATAATATAAACAATGTTTTTAATGATATCAAATTAAAAAAGGTAGTCGATGACGAAAACGAGCTCCGTTCTTTCTGTCAAGACTATAAAGGATTTATTACAAAGTGCGTCTATAATCTTCAAGGGGACAAAGTGATGTCAGCGCTGGACGGTCATATTATCGGAACAGATGAGGAAGGCGGTAAAATGTCAGATGTCGTTAATTTGGCAGTTCATCACAGATACAAGACGATTTTGCGCACAAATGAAATATTTGAATTTGTTTCAAGAATTCAAAAAAAAGGTAAGCCAATTGCGCAATCTATGAAGAGTTTTATGGAAAACAAAAAGCCTGATTTAGATATAGATATCAAGCCGAGTATGGATGACTTTGAAGTGGGTGATATTAATAGATATTTGCCTGAGAAAAGCCAGATTTTGGTGAAAGATTTTATCCGCAAAATAGATAAAGTAATCCCCGGTTTTGCGGCAGATAAAAATATCGTCTATGCACCTTCTTTTGAAATGGGATGGGAGACAATGGATCTTACCAAGGATTTTCAAACTACAATCAAAGGAATCTACATCGTCGGCGATATCACGGGCCATTTTAGAGGCGCTATGCAGGCAATGGTATCAGGGCTCATCGTTGCCAGAAATATTTTGAACCAACAGGAGGTGAAAGAGGTAATTTTCATGACTGGTAATCAGGAGAAAATTAAGATTGCTAAAAATGCTGTTCAAGACATCGGCATTGAGATTGTCGCGCGTAAAATTGACTGTCCAGAGATACAGGCTGATGACTGTTCAATCATTGCCGCTAATTCTGCGAAGAATGCCTCAATTTTAGTCAATAAACCAGTAGTAAAAATAGACTCTGGTTTGTTTATCAATAGTTTGGGCGGTTTTCCTGGACCTTATTCCCAATATGTGGAAAGGAACATAGATGCATCTTTGATATTAGAGATGATGAAGAATATTAGTGACAGGTCAGCTTATTATCAAGAATCGCTTGCTTACGCCGAGCCATGCAAAGAGGTGATTGTTTTTGACAGTCTTACCAAAGGCTCAATTTCTTTAGAGCTTCATGG
>JBBTVS010000018.1:0-7558 GCA_038078695.1 Patescibacteria group bacterium | reverse complement strand
AATTTTGCTTTTTAAACTTAATTGCATTAAAATACTTTTATGGCTAAAAATTGGAAACAACCAAATACCGGCTCAATAGTAATTTATCAATCCTCTAAATATGAGGTTGAATTAAAAGTGCGTTTTGAAAAAGAGACTGTTTGGCTACGGCAAAATGAAATCGCCGAGTTGTTTGACAAAGATCGCTCGGTTATCACTAAACATATAAATCAAATCTTTAAAGATAAAGAAGTGAATAAAAAAAGCAATGTGCATTTTTTGCACATTGCCGCTTCGGACAAGCCGGTTGCATTTTACAGTTTAGATGTAATTTTAGCTGTTGGCTACAGAACTAATTCCTCAAGAGCTATTCATTTTAGACAATGGGCTACTAAAATCTTAAAAAATTATTTGCTTAAAGGCTATGCTATAAACGAGAAAAGACTGCAAGAAGCGCGAAATAAATTTTTTGAATTGCAAAATGCAATCGCTTTTTTGCGGAAAAAATCAGAAACAAAATTACTCAAAGGACAGGAAAAAGAAATTTTAAATTTACTGGCCGATTATTCTAAAACACTTAGCTTGCTTGAGCAATATGATAAAAATAAATTAACATCAATAAAAGGCGCCAAAACAAAATTTGTTTTGCGCTATGAAGATTGTTTGTCCATCATCGCTGAAATTAAAAAAGAGCTGATTGCTAAAAAAGAAGCCAGCGATATTTTTGGTCAGGAAGTGAACGGCAAATTTGAAAGCATAGTCAAAAATCTTTGTCAGACTTTTGGCGGTAAAGAACTCTACCGCTCCATTGAGGTCAAAGCCGCTCATCTTTTATATCTCACCATTAAAGATCATCCTTTTATTGATGGCAACAAACGCATTGGCTCGTTTTTGTTTGTTTATTTTTTGGATAAAAATGATTTTCTGTTTAAGAAAAACGGCGAAAGAAAAATCAACGATAACGCTTTAACCGCTTTAGCTTTGCTGATCGCGGAAAGCGAGCCAAAAGAAAAAAATGTATTGATAAAGATTACTAGTAATTTTTTAGGTTAGAATCTTAACAAAAAACCACAAAATGACCCCCCAAGATCTGCTCCAAGAAACCTATTCCGGCCTTTCGGCAAATAAAGTTAGGTCAGGACTGACAATCTTAGGCATTGTGATTGGCATTGCTTCAGTAATCGCTATGGTCGCAATCGGACAAGGAGCCCAAGGATCAATAGAACAAAGCATCCAATCAATCGGCTCAAATTTAGTAATGATAATGCCGGGATTTCAGCGAACTCCGGGATCGGAAGTAAGAGCTGAACGAGGCTCGGCTCAAACTCTTACACAAGCTGACGCTGATGCGATAGAAAAAGAAATCAGCTTAATCAAAGCAATAGCTCCAGAAATATCAAGACGATATCAAATAACTGCCAAAGGCAAAAACACCAATACGCAGGTTGTCGGCACCAATGCTGCTTATCCGCAAGTTAAAAATATTCAAATTGAGAGCGGATCATTTATTTCTGATCAAAATATTAGAAGTTTATCAAAAGTCGCTGTTTTAGGGCCGACAACTAAAGAAGATCTGTTTGGAGTTGATGTTGATCCCATCGGACAATCAATCCGCATCAACCGCGTGGATTTTAAAGTTATCGGCATCACCAAATCAAAAGGCGGCACCGGCTTTTCTAATCAAGATGATATTGTTTTTGTGCCGCTTTCCACGGCTCAAAGATTTTTATCAGGCGATGATTATGTTTCAACAATCAATGTTCAAGCAACCAGCCAAGAGGAAATGACTGCAGTGCAAGAGCAAATAACTAATTTACTGTTGCAAAGACATAATATATCAAATCCGCAAATGGTTGATTTTCAAGTTTTAAATCAGCAAGACATTGTAGAGACCGCTTCTCAAGTTACCGACACTATGACAATTCTCTTGGCGTCAATCGCCGGCATTTCGCTTATTGTAGGCGGCATCGGTATTATGAATATGATGCTGACAACAGTGACGGAACGGACGCGCGAAATTGGCTTGCGCAAAGCCATCGGCGCTAAGAAAAAAGATATTAGCCTGCAATTTTTAGCTGAATCAGTAATGCTCACTTTCTTGGGGGGTTTTATTGGGGTTATTCTTGGCTGGGCTATCTCTTTGGCTGTTTCCCGATTTGCCGGAATTGTTACCCAAGTTTCAATTCAATCAATTATTTTAGCTTTTGCCGTCTCAGCCGCTATTGGAATTATCTTTGGGCTTTATCCTGCGCGGAGAGCGGCTGGATTAAATCCAATAGAGGCGTTGAGATACGAGTAAAATCAGTTAAAGGCACTGTTGAGGATTTTGCTGTCGGAGAACAAGTGATAATAAACGGCACAGCCAATGAAGATGGAAGCATGACTGCAAAATCTATTCAAATGCGATGATATTTTTATTCCCGCTTATACAACCCAACTAATAGTACCTGATCTAAAATATGGCCTTGCATAGCTTTCTCTAAATTTTTCTTGCGAGTATTTAAAGTTAAATTCAATTGACTGTCTAGTGCGTATAATTTAAACTGATAGCGATGCGCGCCAGACGGCGGACAAGGACCGCCGTATTTATTTTGATTGAAATCAGTCTTGCCTTGCACAGCCTTAAGAGGCGCGGAGTTTTCGGAAATTTTGCTAACCTCCACAGGAATATTCCATAAGAGCCAATGCGCCCAATCTCCGGCCGGCGCATCTGGATCATCAACAATTAAAGCTAAGGTTTGTGCGCCCTCTGGCACGCCGCTGATTTCCAAAGGCGGATTAATATCTTCTCCGTCGCAAGTATATTTTGATGAAATTTGGCCCTGATCTAAAAAATCAGGGCTTTTTAATTGCAATTGTCCCATAATTTTAGGTTGATCAGGAATTCCTAAAGTCTTCGCCGACTCTATTGATTCTGACGGTTGCGTTTGACAGCCAGTTAGCAAAAGCGCTATTGCCGGCAATATCAAAAAATATAGTCTTGGCATATAAATTTAATTAAAAGCAGAATATTTCGTCAAAACCTCGCAGTTATTCTGATTGACCACAACCATATCCTCTATTCTTACTCCGCCCCATGAAAAGTAAAGTCCCGGCTCTATGGTTAGGACTTGCCCTGATTTTAAAACATCAGGGCTTTTTTGTTTTAAATTAGGATGCTCGTGAATTTCTAATCCAACTCCATGGCCAAGATTATGGGTAAAATGCGGCGCTAGACGCCCAAAGCCGGCGCAAGCGCCATCATAAAGTTTTGACGCGGCAACGCCGGATTTTATTTTTTTGATAGATTGAGATTGCACTGCCAGCACTTTATTATAAATTTCTATCTGACGCGAGGTTGGCGGCGCGGTAAAAAAAATGCGCGTTAAATCAGCGCAAAAATTTTTGTATTTAACGCCCAAATCAATTAAAACCATATCTCCGCGCTTTAGCCGTCTAAACCTACTTGGATAATGGTGCGGGATGCCGGTATTTCTGCCAAAAGCCACGATCGGCGGAAAAGCAAGGCTCTCGCATCCGCGATTTAAAGCTTGTTTATAAATTTCTAACGCTATATCAAATTCAGAAACTTTAGATTTTTGCCTGATAATTTTATTTATTTCTTTTAAAATATCCTCTGTGATCCTTACGGCTCTCTTAATGCAAACAAATTCTTGCTTGTTTTTCTGACTGCGCAATGCCTGCAAATCTATTTTTGACGGCGCCACTCGCGCTAATCCTTGCGACATTTTGCGAAATTTAATCAGCCGCGCGTAACTTAAATTATGCGGCTCAAAATAAATAGTTTTGATTTTGAGTTTTTTTAGCAGATCTCGCCACCAGTTAATATCATTTTTATCAGTTGCGACAGGAATAAACTCGCGCGCAATTTTGACAGCCTCCTTAATAAACAGCGCATTGGCAAACACAAACTTTTGACGCATGGTCAACAATAAAAATACTCCGCTTTCTGCGTCAATTTTGGAAAAATGATAAACATTAGGTTTGGAAGTGATGAGCAATGCTTCGTTTTTGTTTAAATTCATAAAAACTTTTTTATTTTGGCTTAATATGATATAATACAGCCATGTTAACAAAACTCCATTGGGACATTTTAGATGAACGGAGAAAACAACTTTTGCCTAAACTTGCCTTTTTAAAGGAAGAGGGTTTTTATTTGGCAGGCGGCACTGGATTGGCGTTGCAAATCGGACATCGCACATCTCTGGATTTTGATTTTTATACTCCGCAGGAATATTTGCCAGCAGAAATTTATCAGCAACATTTAAAACAACATCACAATCAAAAGCAAGTGGAATTGGTTAAAATGACTAAGAATTGGTTGAATACAAGAATTGACAGCATAGAAGTTACCCATTTCATTTACCCGTATTCATTAATAGAACCGCTCATCGAAACCCCGTATCTTAAAGTGGCATCCTCTTTGGACATTGCGGCGATGAAATTAATTGCTTTGGTGCAGAGAGGAACTTTTCGGGATTTTATAGATATTTATTTTTTGATTCAAGAGTTTACCTTAAAAACATTATTATCAGTAGCGCAAAAAAAATACACTGGTTATGATGTTTATTTATTTCTGCGGGCATTACTGTATTTTGAGGATGCGGAAAAAGACGCTCGCAGGAAAGAGACAAAAATGTTAATACAGGCGCCATCTTGGAGAGAGATTAAAAAATTTTTACAATCCCAAGTGTTTGCCGTTCAAAAAGAGTTATGAAAAATCTATTGCCGCAATATGTTAAATCATGCCTCTGGTCTTATGATACAGATTATTTGAACATCCGACAGCACAAAGATGTTATTATTCCGCAAGTACTGAATTACGGAGGTTGGGAAGCTGTAAAATGGTTGAGGAAAATTTATGGTGATGAGGAAATTAAGCAAATATTGAAACAGCCGCGCCGAGGGATTTGGTTTGCAGATGTGCTTAACTTCTGGGAGCTGATGTTTAACATCAAAATTGATCCGCAAGCGCGCAAGCGCGCAATTTTAGACATTAATCCGGATTACAATTATTCGTTCAAAGATTTGAATCCAGCTAAACCCTTTTAAACACAAAAATCTCCCGCTTAATTGTTTGATCCGGCCGGCCGTATAAAAACGACTGGCGAGCTGAATCATCGTATAAATTAGAAAATTGACAATCAGGCATAAAGCCTGATTTTTTAATTTGATCTAAAATATTTAAGTTTTGGCCCTTAATCACTGGAAAAATAATTACAATCCTGCCCTCTGGTTTTAAAATTTTGCTGAATTCCGTAAAACTGTCTAAATACAAAACTGAGAGTTCGTCAATAACTTTTTTGATTTTTTGCGGCGATTCAGAGGCTAAATTAGGCGGCCCTAAATACGGCTCTGTAACAATAGCATCAATTGATTCTGATTCAAACTTTTGAGATAAATGCAGCGCATCAGCAACCGCCAAACTCGGCAGGCAGGATAAAACTTTCGCCGAACTCCTGCTCAACCATTGCAAATTATCGCTCGCATCCTCAATCGCTTTTTGTGATATGTCTGATCCTTTGGCTTGCTCATAACCCAATAATATTGCCTCCTGCAAAATTGTGCCGGAGCCGCAAAAAGGATCTAAAATAGCCGCATTTTTGTCAGTCTGGCTTAAATTGATCATTATGCGGGCTATCTTTGGCGGCAGCATGCCGGAGCGGATATCCCGGGCCGGACGGCCGTAGTCGCGGTTGGAAAACTCGTCAAAAGGCTGGACAGCGCGAGTCGCTCCCAGCATTAAATCGTTTTTAAATTTTAAAATAACTGCTTCAAGCCCGCGCTGCGTCAATAATTTATTGGTTTTAACTATTACTGACGACAATGCCAAATCCCGCGACTGCACCCATCGGCTGGCGATTTCAAGTCTTTTTAATTTTATTTTGATAGTTAAAGCCGCCTCTTTTACATCAAAATGGCAATTATAAGCGCTTAAGCCAAAATAAATTTTTTGCTTGATGTTAAGCTGGTTCTTAATAATCTCGCCTACATCATCAGCTAAACAACCAAAATTAGTTTTTTTAACAACTTGTCCAACTTTTACAGTGCCGCCTAAGCGGTTCTGAACCTCGCTGGGGTTCAGAACCGTTTTTTCTTCAATCTCAAACACGGCAAAACCATCTTCTGTTTGATAGTCTCTCGATTTTAATGCGCAAATTAATTCAGCCAACGACAGCCGCGGATGGTTTCCAAGGATAAAAAAGTAATGCATAGTAATCAGTAATTATCTTAGCATAAAATATGATCAAATCATAGACTCTGTAGATTTTTGAACTAATTCTTGATATAGTAAACTTATGAACATTTTATATTTTATCCCGCCTTTATTATTGTTAGGATATCTAACCTATAAAAATATCTCGCACGGACTTTATGTCATTCTTGCTACAGTGCCGGCCTTTTTGCTGCGTACGCGAATTTTCTTTATTCCGACCACTTGGCTGGAATTGGCTATCTACACGGTAGCGGTTATCAGCATAATCAAACATATCCAAAATGATACTTTAGAAGCGCATTTTTATCATGTTCTGCATAAAGCCAAACCCTATGTCATTCCGATCACTATTTTAATTTTATCTGTGCTGGTCGCTGTTTTAACATCTGAAAATCAAATCAGCGCCATAGGCATCCTCAAGGCTTGGTTTTTTGACCCGCTTCTTTTTGGAATTGTCTTTTTAGACACCTGCCACAAAAAAAACAGCCGCACGGCTTTTGTATTCTATTTAAGCATTGGCGCATGGCCTATCATCATTTATGGCTTGATAGAATATATTTTAGGCATCAATATGCTTATTCCCGGCAGATTAGACAGCTTTTTCAATTCTCCTAATTATGCGGCGATGTATTTAGTGCCGATGACAATACTGATCGCGGGAAGCTTTGCGGGCAGGCCAAAATTTGGGCGGGTTTACTTTTCCGTATGGCTTGCATTCTCTTTGGCAGCAATATTTTTAACAAAATCATTTGGAGGATGGTTTGGATTATTGGGCGGCATTCTATTTTTGGTTTTCTTTCTGTCTAAAATTACCTTTAAAAAAACAGCGGTCTTTGGCGTCTGTTTAATCATTGCAACTTTGATGATGTTTTATTTTCATCAAAAATCAGCGGCCCATTATAACCTGTTTTGGCAGGCAAATTCTCTTAAGACAAGGCGCGAAGTTTGGTCCAACTCTTTGATGATGTTGAAACAAAATCCGATTTTAGGCATTGGTTTGGCTGACTTTGAAACAGATTATTATAACTTTATAATACGCCTGCCGGAAAATAAACAGCCTATAGAACATCAAGTTCCGCGGCCGCATAATATATTTTTGAACTTCTGGCTGGAAACCGGTTTAATAGGCCTTGCGGCATTTTTATGGATTATTCTAATTTTCTTTCAACAAACATTTAAATCATCTGGCGCCCTGCCTGTCGGCGCGGCTATGACTGCTTTGCTTCTTCATGGCTTAATTGACACCCCTTATTTTAAGAATGACCTTTCACTCTTGTTTTGGTTTTTGCTGGTGATGAACATAAATTTAAATTGCCGGCAAAAACAATAAATAAACCCCCCGAGAAAAGTTTCTCGGAGGGC
>JBBTVS010000017.1:0-14496 GCA_038078695.1 Patescibacteria group bacterium | reverse complement strand
TTTAAACCAAGCGCCTTGCCCTCATCCCTGGTAATCGGATAGCCGTGAATGCAGATATCGCGGGTTATTTGCTTAACTATTTGATCAATTTTAGCCTGATCAGCGCCATCTCCAAAGTGTATTTTTAAAAGCTTTTCTGTAATCTGGCGAGCCATTCTAAAAGCTCGGTACACATTGCCAATAGACAAAGGATGAACATCTTCTGACAACTTTTTAAACACCTCGTCCATTTTCTCGTCTGGAATTTTGGCTTGTTCCTGAGCCATTAAAAGATAAGAATTAAGGTCCTCAACGCTTATCTCCATTGGCTGTTTGGTTTCCGGGTGTTTTGGATTAAAAGGATGAGTGGTGGAAGGATCAACCGGCGAAAGTTCGGCCAATTTTCCCATTACAATTTTATCCGCGCCTAAGGCGATTAAAGTGCCGGCGCTGTGTGCGCGATAAGGTATAATAACTTCTAATTCATCGGCGTGATTGCGCAGAAGTTTAATAATTTTGATTGGCGCGATCATATCGCCGCCGCGGGTGTAAAGATACAGGCTTAATTTTGGCTGATGTCCGATCTTTTCCAGATGCTCATTTAAAATCGGAATAACATCATCCGCCACCCGCGTCGCAAACGGCTTGCGATCGCCTGTGATGTAGGTGATGATTTTTGAATTGCGGGATTTTTGGAGCTGGGTGATTAGAGGTTCGTTGGATTGGGGCATAGATTAATTTTTAAAAATCTAAAGCCAGAAACTTGTCTTGGCTTCAAATCTTCAATGTAGTCATAACTTATAAATTATCACATTTAACAAATTAAACAAGACTTTTTATGCGGTCTTGCTAGTTATACCGGTAGTCTCCACATCTCCGATTGTACCAGTTTTGTCTCCTTGCAAATACTCAATCACAACTTCTGTTTTCTGACTCTGTTCTGAAGACTTTGAAACATCCCGCTCCCGCAGCTCATCTTTCCCCGCCCTCTCCCCCAGCTCAAATCCATAAACCACATCTTCAAGCTCGCTGTATTTCAAAGAAACAACTTTGGCGTCTGATAAATTCAGACCACTATCTTTATCCCCTTTACCTAAAGCTAATTTCTTTAATTTATTTACATCGCTTTGCGTTGGACTTACTTTAACTTCATAAGCAGTTTTTTTATTAAAAATAAAATCAATTTCCGCACCGCTTTTCCGCTGATAATAATTAACCGCGCCTTGAGTTTTTAAATTTTGAAAGACAGCTTGTTCAAATAAAAAACTCGGATTGATTTTACCTAAATGATTTGCTAAGCCGCAATCACAAATATAAACTTTAGGCATCTTGCGTATCTCCACTCCTTTATTTCGACTAAAAGGCTTAATATGTGTTATAAAATAAGTCTCTTCTAAAAAAGACAAATACTGCGACGCTGTCTCCCAGCCCACGCCTATTTCTTCAGCTACTTTTTTAACATCAATTTTTTGACCCACTCGGCTTAAAAGTAGCAAGATTAAATCTCGCATCTCTTTAATTTTGCGGAAACCGCTTAACTCTTTTATTTCTAACTGATAATATGAGGTAAAAATATTTTCTAAAAGCTTTTGCTTTCGTTCAGTTGATTCGGCTAATATCACTTGCGGAAAACCGCCAAAGGCAAGGTACTCCTGATAATACTTATCAATTATTTCAAAAATCACTTTATCGATTTGTTTATGTTGCCGCGGAATTACTATTTTAGTTTGTTTAAACCTCAAAAATTCAGAGAAAGTGCAGGGATAAAGCTCAAAAATAAATTGACGGCCGGACAATGATTCAGAAAATAAATTTTTTAGATAAAAACTGGCTGATCTTGTGAGAAAAAATTTAGTTTGATAATGATCTATAAAATATTTTACACATTGAGGAATATTTTTAACCAATTGAATCTCATCTAAAAAAATATAATGCGGCTGGCTAAAATCTAATCCCTTAGTTTCAAATTTAAGTTTGATTTTTTCATAACTAAGTTCTTCAAAATATTTTTGATTAATAGGATCTTCTAAATCTAAAAATAATTGATTATTAGAATCAACTTGCCGGCTAATAAATTTAAGCAAAGTAGTTTTACCCGCTCGCCGCATACCAGTTATAGTAATTGCTTCTGGTGTGTATAAATAAGGTTTTATATTTTTGTATAAATCTCGTTGAATAATCATACCGTCTATAGTTTATACCTAATACAACTATTTGTCAAGTACTAACCAGCAAACGGTTCTACTTTTTATCGGTTATCCCTAAAAAGTAATACTTTTTCAGGATTACGCTCCGCAAATAGTAATATTTTAAACCCTTCTATAGAGTATCTTATTTTTTATCCAGTGACAACCGTATGCCCCTGCCCGGCGATTTCATGGCCAATAATAAAAGCTTTTTGTTTTAGCTCTGCTTGGGTCCCTCCAGATCCAGAGCCATATATTCCTATTTTCATGGTAAGTAATGGTGTTAATGGCGGAAAAAAAGCTTGACAGTCTTTTAAATACACGTTAAACTATGTACAATAATATTAAACACCTAATAAACATATGCACACAGCACAAATTGGTTTCAAAACCACACCGCAAATAAAAATCCAAGCTCAAAGATTAAGTAATAATCTTGGAGTAAATTTATCTTCTGTTTTAAATGGACTGTTAAAACAGTTTATTAGAACCAAGCGATTGGAGCTTTCAATAGACCCTCAACCAAGTGAGTTCGCTTTGGATATGATAGCCGAAAGCAAAGAAGATAGAAAGAATGGCCGCTATTCACCTGCTTTTGACAATGCTGAGAATGCTATAGATTACTTGCATAAAGAAGCCAAGAAATATGCAAATTAAATACAGAGAAAAACTTACAAAGGTTTATGCTAAAGCTCCTATTAAAATACAAAAGGCATTTGATAAAAAAATGCAAATTTTTATGCAAAACCCTTTTGATAGACAGTTAAATAATCACGCACTTAAAGGAAAATTGAAACCCTACCGTAGCATTGATAT
This sequence comes from Patescibacteria group bacterium, assembly GCA_038078695.1. Lineage (GTDB taxonomy): Bacteria > Patescibacteriota > Patescibacteriia > UBA9629 > UBA9629 > JBBTVS01. The sequence goes on along the minus strand of JBBTVS010000017.1, from coordinate 11,515 downwards.
TACTGGCGACTGGCGGGCTTGGTACATAATAGAGGATAATATTGTATGGGTTGACATTTTAGGTACGCATAGCCAGCTTTATAAATAATATTCCTTCAAAAAGAAAAAAGCCGATCTAATGTTGATTGATCGGCTTTTGTTGTGTGATCTGGTCAGCTTGCCCGCCCGCCGTAGCCTGTAAGGCGAAGGTGGGTCTGACCATGTCACGGTCTCTATGAAAAATTTGCCAGGACAGGCTCCTCAATCCGGCTGTAAAAATTGTGAGGCAGAGATCGGCCGTCTCTTGCCGGACATCTCCAATTAAACCGTTTCCCGAATTTCGCCCGGCGATAGTTTGCGCTATTTACCCAAACATCGCGCAAAGTGCTTTTGCGGATGTCGTGGCAAAAAATTGTTGATTCGTCGCACCGGCCTGGGCACTGGTTGACTGTACCATCACAGAAAATTTCAACTCCTGCCGCAGTTTGATTGCAAACATGCGCGCCGGGATAAAGCCCTTGACCGTGTTTCTTATATTTTTCCAAACTAATTAAACCTGTTTCTATAGCCCAAATCGACATTTGGACATATAGTCCTGCCATTTCTCCCAAGTACTCGTCATAATTGGGTTGCTCTCTTCTTAATTCGTCTAGTCCTTTTCCGCTTTCAGCGCTTGGACAAGTGACGAAGTAGATGTTCCGTGCTCGCGCCCATGTAAACATCTCAAATACTTCAGAGATGTTTTCCGGCTTGAACGGAGCACAAGAAAAAGCAAGGCGTGTAGCTTGGCCGGGAACATGCTCGTTAAATTCGGCTCTCGCCAAATTAATGAGCGCTTGATCCCGAAATTGCACATAATTTTTCAAAAGCGCGGAGTCGGGATAAGCATCTACGCCTACCCATCTTTCCTGTTGCTTTCTATCAAAAGAGTTAAATCCCAGTAAAATACTGGCATCTAACTCTTTTAGTCGTTGCACTATTTCTATAGCAGGCATTTTATAATATCTTTGCGCTAGGGTGTCAGACCCTAAGGTATGTCCTTTGGTGAAAATGGAAATACCGACCCCTAAAGCATTTGCTTTTTCTATAAACTCAACGGCCCTAGGATATTCGAACGGATCCCCTTCTCCCAACCACTTCGCCTCGCGCAGGCCGAGTTCGACGCCTTCTTCAAAGTATCCCAAGAGCTCTTCCTGAGTTACAGCTGTTCCCTTCAACTCCGGCACAAAACAATGGGGACAATTCAAACTGCATCTTTTCCCGAGATTAAAGTCCATCGTGAACATTTTGGCCGTTCCATCCGGCAAGCAACTATGCAACTCTTCCTCCAGAATATTGCCCCACCATCGCACATCATTCCGATACCCCGCCGGAAATAGTTTTCCGTTTTTATCGGGAGTAAATACTACTGGAACCTCTTGACTTAATAGCTCTTTTGAATTTTTTGAATACATTGTCAAAGATCTCCTTTTGCACAAATCAATGATTTGTGCTATATTTTGGCGGGTATATAAAAAGCGGTGTTCCGATGATTACATCGGAATCGTCCCCAAGACGAGCTTTTTTATACCCTTTTTGATTTGTCAAAATATTTTTCAACTCCTGCCAAGACAAGAGCAGGATAGAAATTTATTTTGACTCCACAGTATAGCACACCTTAAAAATCTTGTCAATCCTTATCGTCAAAACTATATCCATATATTAGCTGTAAACAAAATCAAATCAATGTTTAAAATATTCTGTGGAAAGGTATTGACACAAAAATAAATATGCCATATAATATCAAACAAACAGTTGACAAAAATCATTAAATAAACTATAATTGAGATAGTTATAAAAAAATATAACCAATTCAATTATATGAAATTTGAATACTTGCAAGAAAAAATAGAACAAAATCCTGTATTCAGTTTGACGGACATTTTAAAATGGTTTCCAAAAACTAAATCAGACACTCTAAAAGTGCAAATAAATCAATGGCTGAAAACAAAAAAAATCATACGGCTGAAAAAAGGATTATATTATTATGCTAAAATAGAATTAGAGGACCTGTTCTTTATAGCGCCCAAACTTTATTTTCCGTCTTATGTTAGTTTGGAAACAGCGCTTAATTATTACGGGTTTATCCCTGATGTGCCGCAAACAATCACCAGCATCACTAATTTAACTACGGCAAAATTTACCAATAAATTAGGCAATTTTACCTTTCGCAAAATTCAGGCAAAATACTTTTCTGGCTGGCGCACTATTAAAAATCAAAAACAAAATTTATTTTACAATATTGCCGAGCCGGAGAAAGCAGTGGCAGACTTTCTTTACTTTAATTTACCGCAATTTCAAACAGTTGAAGATTTAAAAGCCCAGCGCTTTAATTTTAATCAAAATTTTAATTGGCCAAAATTTATTAAAATAGCTAAAATTTTTTATCAGCCAAAATTAAAAAAATTAGCTCTTGGCCTGCAAAAAATGTATGCTTAAACTTCAAACACAATTTTATTGGCAAAATATTTTAGAAACCGCAAAAATAGAAGGATATCCATTAAACAAAAAACGAGCTTTAATTAGAGAATATCTGCAAAGCAAATTTTTGTATTTTCTTTATATGCAAAAAGAATCAGCCAAACTTTCTTTTATTGGCGGAACTTCGCTTCGTCTGCTGCATAATTTAGACCGTTTTTCCGAGGATTTAGATTTTGACAATTTAGGATTAAAAAATAATGTTCTGCGATCAATTTTAAACAAAACTGCTAAACAAATAAGCAAACTGGGCTTTGCGCTTGAATTTAATCTTAAAATACAAAACAAAACAGGAGTTGGGTATTTAAAATTTGCCGAAGGATTGCTTAAAAATATCGGCGCGAGTCAAGACCCAAAAGAAAAATTGCATATTAAAATTGACATCAAAGAGCCGGAAATAGGAGTCAAACCAAATGTTTGCCTTTTAACCAAGTTTGACTGCGCGCAAAATATTGTCAGTCATAATTTAGAAACATTGTTATCGCAAAAAACATTAGCTTTTTTGCGCAGAAAATCTCCGCGCGGACGGGATATTTATGATATTTTTTGGCTGATGAGTAAAAACATTAAACCAAACATAAAAGTTTTGCAAAAATTTGGCATTAAAAATACGGCTGATTATTGGCAAGCGCTTGCTAAAAAATACGCGGAGCTTCAGCCAAAAATGAAATATCTTAAAAAACAGCTTCAGCCATTTTTGTTTGATGAAGCTAAGATTAAATATTTAGATATGTTTAAAACATTGTTAAAATCCGCTTAATCTGCCATAAAAATGCCACAACCAAATCAAAATCTCCAACAATCCCTTGCTAACCTCAACTTTACCAACAAAGAAGCTAAAATTTATTTAGCGCTTTTAGAACTGGGAAAAGGCACGGTAACGCAAATTACCCGCAAAGCCGGTTTAAACAGAACTACGGGCTATGATATTTTAGATTCGCTGACTAATCGCGCACTGGTAAGCATCTCTGGCAAAGAGCCAAAACAGGAATATATTGCCGAACCGCCGGATAAAATTTTGACTGGATTGACCGAGCAAATTGCCCAAAACAAAAAACAACTGGAACAGGCGCGCGCAATCCTGCCACAGCTAAGATCAATTCACAATGTCGGGGATCGGCCAAAAGTAAAATTTTACGAAGGCAAAGAAGGGCTGATTCAGGTTTATGAGGATACTCTGTCATCAAAAGAAACAATCAAAGCTTTTGCAACTGTTGACGATATGCACCGTACTTTACCTGATTATTTTCCAAAATATTATAAGCGACGGGCCCAAAAAGGCATTGCTATAGACGCAATCATACCTGATACTAAAATGGCGCGCGAACGGGTGGCACATAATAAAGAGGAAAAACGAACAGTTGCTTTAATTCCGGCAGACAAATTCTATTTTTCTCCGGAAATAAATATTTATGATAATAAAGTGATGATCGCATCTTGGCGTGAAAAGCTGGGGATAATTATTGAAAGCGCGGAAATCGCCGATGCGTTAAAGAAAATTTATGAGCTGGCTTGGGCAGAGGCAAAACGATATAATAAATAAAAATAACAGAAATTCCAGCTATCGTTCCATAAGAAACATTTTTTATTTTTCAAATTTTAAATGGCACAAAAAATAAAGTGGTGGGCGACACAAGACTCGAACTTGTGACCTCTGCGATGTGAACGCAGCGCTCTAACCAACTGAGCTAGCCGCCCAAATAAATAATTGACTAATCTCTGCCCAATGCTCGGGGACTAGGATTCGAACCTAGATTAACAGGGCCAGAACCTGCTGTCCTACCTTTAGACTATCCCCGAACGCTGGGCAGAGAATGTATAAAATTTATGATAACAGACAAATACTAAAAGTCAATATAAATCTTTCTTAATATATTTATTTATGATAAAATTTTACTAAATAAATTTAAAAAGGAGGGAGGTGATAATTTTATAATGAAAAAATTATTAAAGAGATTAAAGAAACAACAAGGCATATCTATGCCGGAAATTATGGCAGGCATTGCTATTATGTCAATTTTGGCTGGCACTGGAGTAGTTAGCGCTGTTAATCAAATTAATAAAGCGCGTCTAGTGGCAACTATGGATGAAATGAAGGCTATCAGCACAGCCTTAATGGATTATCAAAAAGACCATCCTGGAGACACTTTAACCTCAACTACTACCTTAGTCACTCAAAACTATTTAGCAGAAGGTTTTACTGTTGCGCCGGATACAGATATGGAAACTGATTGGGGATATGATGCGTGGGGTAATAAGTATACACTAATACCCCCATCTATTGAAGCTGACGGCGATTATATAAGAGGATCTTTGGAATCTGGAGGCGCCGATGGAAAAATAGCAGATGATCCCTTAACTCTTGATTATAAGGAAACTGACGACAATATTAAAATCGCTTTAGAGCCAATGATTGCGAATGATTAAAAGTCAACAGGTCCTTAGATTTTTTCAACAGTTTTTCCACAGATATAACTTGACTAAACATCTAAAATTAAGTAAATTGTAATAGTCAGGAAGCTTTATAGAAAATATTAATTGCTCGCCAAATAAAAATAAGCGATTGATTAATATTAAGACATGCCTTATTGAGGAGGATAGGGTCAAAGCTTCCTTATATGATTAGTAAATATATTTTTGATAAAAATTCTGCTAAACAAAAAAATAAACAAAAACTAAATAAAACACATAAAAAAACAAAAATTTTAATAACGGCAATGCTGTTATTGGTTAGTGGCTTTTTTTTAACTTCAAAAACAAAAATACAAGCTCAAAATAATTTAGAAACAAAAACGCAACTGCCGGCTCCAACTATTTTAGTTCCGCAAAATCCAAACATTACTACTGCCAAACCAGTGATTGCCGGCGTTAGTCTAAATAATACTATAGTTGAGATATATTTAAATGATGTCTTAACTGGTCAAACGGAAACCAATAACCATCCATCGGGCGTGGGAAATTTTTTTTGGTCTGTATCAGAACCGTTAAATTTAAAAACCCATTTAATTAGGACCCGAGCCATAGACATCAATACGCAGCAAGCAAGTGATTTATCTGATGGAATATCTATTAATATTATACCTTTTGGAAGTCCTACTTTGTTATTACCTGATCAACTTATATTAACTAAACCCTTTTCTTACGTTGAAGGAGTAGCTCACAATGATTCTACGATTAATATCTTTATTGATGGAACATCTGTAGAAAATTTTAGCCTTGATTTTGACCCAAGCAACGCCAAGGGCTTTAAGCATACTCTATTAAATCCCATAACCTCCGGCAAACACACGATTTATTTACAAGCCAAAGATCAAACAGGCAGATTATCTTTGCCTACGGCAGTAAAAACTTTTAAGATTACAGATTTCCCAGCGCCTACTTTAATTGCGCCGACATCTAATCTTAAAACCGTTGACGCAAACCCTATTATTGAAGGATTTGCTTTTAATGACAGTAAAGTTCAAATTTTTATTGATGGCATTATAGACGGAGAAATTAAAGTGCAAAATCATTCTTCTAAAACAGCTCACTTTCTCTATTCTGTTAAAAATTCGCTATTAAGAGGGCACTCCCACAATATTACTGCTAAAGCCGAGGATCAGCGCGGCAGAATTAGTTCAAATTCCAACAACATTCAAATCTTTACGCAAGACTTGTATATACCGCCAACATTATTGGGCTTTAAAGATACTAGTACCGAACCTCTTGTTTACGGCGTAGCTCATAATGACTCATCTATTCATTTATTGATTGACGGCAAATTAGACAGCATATTTACTCCAGCCAATCATCTTTCAGGCACTCTGTATTTTGAATCTTATTTAAATACTCCTGTCGCTTATGGAACGCATCAAATATCTGCTCAAGCCTTTGATTTAAACGGAAAACCATCTCTAATTTCCAATATCTTATATTACATAAAAACTCCAGAGTCGATTGCGCCGGCGCCTGAAGCAGAAGTAAAAGAGCCTGAATCAACTAAAGAAAAACTTGAAGAAGAAAATATTTCAGTACAAGAAAAAGAGGACACTGGAAAAATTGAAATAATTGAACCAGAGTCTGCCGGCCAAATTCAAGCGCCGGATGAAAAAGAGGGCGCGACCAGCATTGATGCGGAAAAACTTGAAGAAGAGGAAACTTTGCCTTTAGATGCCGGCATTGGAACAGCCGCTAACTGGCCACTGCTTTTTGGCGTTATAATCTTAATTGGTTTAGCTGTAATATTTATTGGCTGGTATTTGGGGCAAAAACGCAAATTATTAAATGAAGGCATAGACAAACTGTTTAGCGAGGAAGAAAAATCTTTTGATGCAGACTCGCCTGATAATAATCAAGATGATGCTAAAAAAGAAAATAAAACAAAGAAACAAGAATCTTCCATTGATGATCTTCCTATGCCTCCGCCTCCGCCTGCTATCTAATATTGATCAACAGGCATAAATAGGTTATAGTAGTACATACATGAAATATCATATTAAAAACTTGCAATTAAATTTAGAAGGCCAAAAACGGATTAAATGGGCAGAGCGGGAAATGCCTGTTTTGCGGCTAATCCGCGAGCGATTTTCCCATCAAAAGCCCTTAAAAAATACCAAAATTTCTGCCTGCTTGCATGTAACAACCGAGACCGCTAATTTAATGATCGCGCTTAAAGCAGGGGGAGCTGATTTGGTTCTGTGCGCTTCAAATCCGCTTTCAACGCAGGATGACGTAGCCGCGTCGTTAGTTAAACATCATCAAATACCGGTCTTTGCCATTCATGGCGAAAATCGCGCTACTTATTACCGCCACATCCAGGCGGCAATTGCGCATCAGCCGCAAATTACCATGGATGATGGAGCAGATTTAGTTAGCGAATTGCATCGGGAAAACAGCCGGCATTATTCATTAAAAGTTTGGGGATCCACAGAAGAAACTACTACTGGAGTCATCAGACTCAAAGCCATGGATAGCCAAGGTAAATTAAGGTTTCCAGTAATCGCCGTTAACGATGCTAAAACCAAGCATTTGTTTGATAATCGCTATGGCACTGGCCAATCTACGATTGACGGAATTACCCGCGCTACTAATATTTTGTGGGCAGGACGGATAGTGGTTATCTCTGGATATGGTTGGTGCGGACGGGGAATCGCGGCTCGGGCTCGCGGTATGTCTGCCCAAGTTATAATAATTGAGACTGATCCTATCCGCGCTTTAGAAGCTAAGATGGATGGTTTCCAAGTTATGACTATGGCGCAGGCCGCAAAAATCGGCCAAGTCTTTATTACGGCAACAGGCAATACGTCAATTATTAGAAAAAAACACTTTGCCAATATGCCTGATGGCGCAATCTTGTCTAATGCGGGCCATTTTAACGTTGAAATTGATTTAGATGATTTGAGCAAACTCGCGTCAACCGTTAAAAATATCAAACCAAACATTCAGGAGTATAAACTAAAAAAAGACGGCCGCAGGATTTATGTCTTAGGCCAAGGCCGCCTAGTTAATTTAGCCTGCGCAGAAGGACATCCAGCGCAGGTAATGGATATGTCTTTTGCCGGCCAAGCATTGGCAGCGGAATTTTTAGCGCGGAATTACAGTCAATTAGACAAAAAAGTGCATAGTTTGCCTGATAAACTGGACCAAGAAATCGCGCAATTAAAACTCAAGTCAATGGACATTAAAATAGAAAAACTAACGGCGAAACAACAGAAGTATTTAGCGAGCTGGGAAGCCGGAACATAATGCTTCGTATTTTTTAATATGCGCAAAACCATATTTTTTATTTTTGGCATTCTGTTTACAGTTGCCCTCCTATACTGGATTGACGGTTATTATGTCTTAATTCCAGAAAAAAGAGGAAATTTTTTGGGCTATATCCAAAATGATGCAAGCCAAAAGTTTAGACAAGCCAAAACTAACATAGAAGACTTGCCTGATTTGCTTATGGCAATTAGCAAAGGGCAGGGATCAGTGCAAGAGGTCCTAATTATTGAGATTCAAAAAGCTTTAGAAGTATATTATTTATCTTTTAACAAATATCCAGAAAGAGTAGAGCAAATTATAAAATTAGATACCTTGCCGAAAGATATGCGGCTTGAATATAAGAGGCAAGAAGATGGCTATATTTTACGGCTTATAAACAAAGAAGGTAAAGTTTTGAAAGAAATCGTAATAACAGATGAAGATCGCTAATAATTTACCATTTAATCTTGGGCATTGCTTTTAATTTAAAAATGTCATCAAATTTATTAGACCGCGCTTTAAGATACCCTGCAATGCCGATCATGGCCGCGTTGTCGCCTGAAAGCTCAAGAGATGGAAAATGGCAATTAAGATTTTCGATTTGCGCCGCTTCTTGAAATTTCTCACGCAGCCGAGTATTGGCTGATACGCCGCCTGTGATAATAATAGATTTAATGCGATGATGCAGGGCGGCGGCAATTGTTTTAGCTACAAGAATATCGCAAATAGCTTCTTGAAAAGAAGCGGCAATATTAGCGATAAACGGTACTGAACCGCGCTTCAGCTCTTTAACCAAATTCAATACATGCGTTTTAATCCCGGCAAAACTAAAATCAAAATCTTTGCTATTTAACATTGCCAAGGGCATCTTATGCGCATCAGCCAGCCCTTCTATAGCTGCTTTAGAAATAGCAGGACCGCCTGGATAAGGCAGACTCAAAATTTTAGCCGCTTTATCAAAAGCCTCGCCAGCCGCGTCATCGCGCGTGCGGCCTAAAACTTGATAATCGCCGTATTTGTGAATTAAAATTAATTCTGTGTGCCCGCCGGAAACTATCAAAGCTAAACTTGGGGAATTAAAAAAAGAGGCATCTTGTATGCCGCTTTCTGCTAATACTGAATAGATATGCCCTTCCAAGTGATTAACGCCAATTAATGGCTTGCTCCAAGCAAAAGCTAAAGACTTGGCTGCTTCCAAGCCAACCAGCAAAGCAATAATTAAACCCGGAGCATTAGTAACCGCGATTGCGTCAATATTTTTTGCAAATATCTGCGCATCTCCATCATAGTTAGGGAAAGCCTGATTAAGCGCTTTTTCTATAACCGACACTATCATTTCCGCGTGCCTCCGGGCCGCAAGTTCCGGCACCACCCCGCCGTACCGCTGATGAATTTTAATCTGCGAGCCGACTGCATTAGAAAAAATTTTAACGCGATTGCCGCATCCTTCTACTACGGCGGCGCCAGTCTCATCGCAAGAAGTTTCAATTGCAAGAATGGTCATATAAAAAATCAAAACAGTCCCACCACTTCTTTCTCCGCTTCTAACAAATTTTTATCATGCATTTTAAATCTCACGCCATTATCATCTTCTGTTATTTTGTATTGGACCAGTTTCTCTTGTAAATTGATCCGGCTACTACCGCAATAAGCTAAAACTAAAATTGCATTATTAAATTCAGAAAAAAGCAAAATTACCGCGTCTCGAGGCAAATAATTTAAAACTTCCTCAAAAACTTTATCAATAATCTCTGGATCAGCTTTGGCGCGCTGATAATCCTCGGTATTGATAAGCGACCAATAGAGATTTTTTGATTTGTCTTCTTTGAGCCGGGCTAACACTCTGCCCCATAATTTTACCAAAGAAAGCGATTTGTTGTAAAATAATTCGCGCACTGCCAGTTCCCTGTCTGCGTCATAAGCCATTAGCCTGCTTGCTTTCTCCAATGTCTGGGGCGCCAAAGTAGGCGCTTTAAAACTTTGGGTGCGCTCTAAAATACCGGCTAAAAGAGCGGTGGCTGTCTGTCTGTCAATTAAATTTTTAAAATTAGCTTCAAAAAAATCAAATAAAATTTCAGAAACAGAGCTTTTAACCGGTTCAACTAAATTGATCTCCCCGAATTTTTCGTTGCTAGCTTTGCAATCAATATTAATGATTGGAGTTTCGTGAAAAAATGCCGTATTGTCTTGATAGATGTTGCCTAAAGAAAATAAATCCGAAGCGCCCAAGGTAATAATTAAATCATATTCAAATCCTCCTTGGCCGATTTTAACATCATCAGGATTAAAAAATCCGTTCGTTGGCACAATAAAAACTTCTAATTTTGTTTTGTTTTCGTCTACGGTATAATAAAATTTATCCAATCCCTGCTGTGTTATATCTAAACTAACCACTAATCTCCTGGTCTGTTTAAAACCAGATGAAATTTTTAAATTATGTTTGATAAACTCAAAATTGTCTGAATTCTGCTCAATTACTGCTTGATAAGGCTTGTTAAGATAATTTAAAATAGAGCTTAAGGCAAAAGCCGCCCCTAAATTATCTGCTGATATTTTTTTCTCCAAAGCAACCACCACCCTCCGCGATCCTTTGATATGCTCGGTAATTTGTTCGTAAATGTTTAGCGCCATGATAATAATCTGCTCATCTTAACAGTATTTTAAAAACCATACAAGTCTTGACGACTATATTAATTTGTGATAAAGTGCGTTGTTCTCAATCAGAGAACGCGAACAAAGGGCGCGAATAGCCACGAGCATTTACTCGGGGCTATTCTTTTTTTATTGCTTAAAAAATTTTTAATATACCCAATTATTGTTTTCTGTTGTTAAATTTTCTAAAAGATAATTTTTATCTCGTTCATTTAGTTCGCCAAAAATAACAGCAGTTTTTAAAGAATAATCAATTCTATCCGCACATAAATCGGGCAATTTTTTCTCTTTCAGGGGAAAATTTTTGTCGTTCAAAATATATTCTAAATCAAAACTAAATTTATTTATTATTTCAGGAATTTCTGTTTTTCTTACATAACTGTCAAAAAGATTGTCCTGATGGTTATGTTCCTTTTCCGACCCGACTTCTAAAATATACTCAACACAATGGGAAAAAGCGGAGTGAGAAACATCGTGGATAAGACCTGCGATTTGCTCTTCAGGCGAGACGTTATGTTTACGAAGCAATAAATAAACGCCCAAAGTATGTATTTCACATTGTTTAGATTGGTCGGGGATGCGAGACTCGAACTCGCGGCCTCCTGCTCCCAAAGCAGGCGCGCTACCAACTGCGCCAATCCCC
>JBBTVS010000016.1:0-7956 GCA_038078695.1 Patescibacteria group bacterium | reverse complement strand
GAATTTAGCGCAAACAAAAAAGAAAATTTTGCAATTAGCAAAATCAAATGATATAGTAGTAATAATGGGAGCAGGGGATATTGATAAAGTGGCCAGGGAGCTGGTTTTGTGTTAAATATAAGCTGCAGAGCTTTAAAAATATGCGTCAAAATCCAGAAAAATTTAATCAGACGGAAAATAAACAACAAGAAGTTAAAGAAAAAAAAGGAGAGAGAGATAAGTTTTGAATATAGGAGATAATCAATGGTCATCTGGCGAAAGTGTCGCTCAAGATTTGAGAACCCAGGGATTCACAAATAAAATCATTTTTTTGACAGCAGGATCTATGGATAAAACTACTGCTAATAAATTCGGTGCCGACGATTGGATTGAAAAAACTACAGTAGAAGAAATGCAGGTTAAACTAAAAAATATCTTCAATCAAATTGAATAAATTCGCAAAATTCGCGATTTAAATTCGCTTTATATTCACGCAATATGAAAATCCAGCAAAACATCCCGCTCGCCCCATACACTACCCTAAAAATCGGCGGGCCGGCTGATTATTTTGTCATCGTCAAAAGTCAAAAAGAACTAATTGACGCTTTGACTTGGGCAAAAGAAAAAAATCTGCCATATTTTATTTTAGGCAATGGCAGTAATGTTTTGATTTCTGACCAAGGATTTCGCGGGCTCATTATAAAGTTACCCTCCAATACGGCGGGCAGGCAAGTTACAAGTTACAAGTTACAAAAAAATATTCTGACCGCCGGAGCCGGCTCATCAATGTCAACATTAGCTAAACTGACTGCAAAAGCTGGACTCACCGGTCTAGAATTCGGCATCGGCATTCCGGGAACCGTCGGCGGCGCGATTTACGGCAATGCAGGAGCTTATGGACAGGAAATTAAAAATGTTTTAACTCAAGTAAAAATATTAATGCCTAAAACAGACGAGGCTGTACACACTATGGATAATAAAGCTTGCGAATTCGGCTATCGCACCAGCATTTTTAAGAAATATAAAGATTGGGTAATCTTAGAAGCGGTGTTTGAACTTAAAAAAAGCGCTAAAAAAGAATGCGAAAAAAAAATTAAGCAAATTCTAAAAGACAAAAAAAATAATCAGCCAATGGGCGAAAAATCTGCCGGCTCAATCTTTAAAAATCCGCCCGGATACAAAGCATGGAAGCTTATCAGCGAGGCGGAAATAAAAGGTTTGGAGGTGGGACAGGCTAAAGTAAGCGAAAAACACGCAAATTACATCATCAATACAGGCAAAGCAACGGCCGAACAGGTAATAACGTTAATTGCTATGATTAAACAGCGAGTCCGAGATCGCTTTAATATACAACTGCAGGAGGAAATACAATGTCTTGGATTTTAATGACTGTTCAAAAATGTTTCTTGATTCTAAAGGCAATCGCAAAATAAAAATTCTAATCACAACAGTTTCAATCCTGTTTATTTTAATTTTAGCCATTATTATTCCTAAAGCAGAAGTTAGCATAAAACCACAATCAAAAATTTTCACTAAAACTTATGAGATCACCCTTGATAATTCAATTAAAAACCCTTTGCCAGCCTTAAACATTATACCATCTGCTGATGAAGAATATTTGATGTCTTTCCTAATTAACAAAATCACGCGAGAAATCAGCCAAGACGAAAAAGTTAACCTATCTAAATTCCGCTATGACATCAAAACAAAAAATTCCGTCAAAAACGGAATTAACGTATATGTAGAAACTGATATCGCGCCAAAGCTTAATCTTGATAAAATCAAAAATCAAATCCGCGGAAAAAGAATCAATGTAGCTCAAAATTTATTATCTGCCATGCCGGAAATTAAGCAAGCGAAAATTAAAACATTTCCTCCAAAATTTTTTTTTGTGCCCTTGCTTAAGTCAAGAATTAAAATTAATGAAATTTATAATTAACAGCCGGCTTGATTTGGCTTAAACTGTGCGGATGGCTCTCGCGCAAGCCTGCTCCGGAAATCTCTACAAATTTAGCTTTGTTTTGAAATTCTCTAATATTATGCGCTCCTAAATAACCTAAACTGGAACGCAATCCGCCGGTTAATTGATAAATGATATCTTTAACCGCGCCTTTATAAGGAACTAAACCAAAAACTCCTTCCGGAACTAATTTTTTATTTTCCATCTTTCCTTGACCATATCTATCTTTTGATCCATTTTGCATCGCTTCTAAAGAACCCATGCCGCGATAAACTTTGTACTTTTGATTGTTAAGTTTGACGATTTTGCCAGGCGACTCATCTGTTCCGGCAAAGAGCGAACCAATCATCACGCAATCCGCGCCAGCAGCTAAAGCTTTGGCAAGATCCCCGGAAAATTTAATGCCCCCGTCAGCGATAATGGGAATATCAATTTTTTTTGACTTTTGACGGCCGCGCAGAGCCTCTTTTATAGCGGTTATTTGAGGAACGCCAACCCCGGTAACTATTCTGGTCGTGCAAATAGAGCCAGGACCAATGCCTACTTTTACAGCGTCCGCGCCAGCTAAAATTAAATCATAAGCGCCTTGGTCTGTCACCACATTGCCGGCAATGATGTCAACTTGACTAAATCTGTCATCTGTTTTAATTCTCTTAATCATTTTGATGACGGCATCTGAATGTCCGTGCGCCGTATCTATCACTATCACATCAACTCCTGCTTTAACTAATTGGAATGCCCTATCAAATTGTTCATCGCCGACTGATATGGCCGCGCCTATTTTTAAATTTTCTTTTTTGACTCTTTTGATCTGAAGAACCTGCTCATCAATTGTCATATTTTTATGAATGATCCCTAGTCCGCCCTGTTTTGCAATTGCTATCGCCATCTTATATTCAGTGACCGTATCCATTGGCGAACTCAAAATTGGAATATTAAGTTTGACTCGGCGCGTGAGCCGGGTTCTAACATCTGTTTCTCTTGGCATGACATTTGATTTTTGCGGAACGAGCAGGACATCGTCAAAAGATAGAGCTTGTTTTATCATAGAGGTCTTTTACAATTTTGATTTTTATTATATCATATACCTATATTTATGCAAAATAAATCCCGTCAACAAATCGCTATACTTGATTTTGGCTCCCAATATACTCATTTAATATCCCGCAGACTTCGGGATTTTTCTGTTTTGGCGCGGATTTATCCGCCAGATGTAAAAATTGACATTCTGCAGGGCGAGAATCTTATTGGCTTGATTTTGTCCGGCGGGCCAAAAAGCGTCTATGACAAAACCGCAATCAAATATACCAATGCAATTTTTGATCTTAAAGTGCCAATTTTAGGCTTATGTTATGGACATCAGCTGATTGGCCAGCATTTTGGCGGAAAAGTAAAATCTGGAAAGATTAGCGAATACGGATTTGCTAAATTAAAAATTAAGAATTTAAAATTAAATAAAAATTTAAAATTAAAAATTAAAAATTATAACGCATCATTATTTAATAAACTACCCTATAATATGCGAGTATGGATGTCCCATGGAGATAGTGTAGTTAAGGCTCCAGCAGGGTTTGACATTCTTGCTTCAACTAATGATTGCGCCATTGCCGCGATGGGGGATTTATCTCGCAATATTTACGGCCTTCAGTTTCATCCAGAAGTGCATCATACTAAAGATAAAGATAGAATCTTGCATAATTTTGCCGTGAAAATATGCAAAGCGCGCCAAGATTGGAAAATTGATGATCTGCTGACCGAAATTATCAAAGACATTAAAAAGCAAGCCAAAAATAAAAAAGTATTTATGTTAGTTTCCGGCGGAGTTGACTCTTCTGTGGCTTTCGCGCTTTTGGAAAAATCTTTAGGCAAAAAAAATGTAATAGGCCTGCATATAGACAGTGGTTTAATGAGAAAAAACGAATCAGCGCAAGTGATCCAAGATTTGGCAAAAACTGGTTTTGATGATTTGAATGTAGTTGACGCATCAGAAATTTTTTTGACGCGCCTGCATGGTATTTCTGACCCGGAACAAAAGCGCAAAATAATAGGAGAAACTTATTTAGATGTAGCAGAGGAATGGTTTAAAAAAAATGTAGAGACGATTCATGAATCGTCTATACTTGGCCAAGGCACCATCTATCCAGATACAATTGAAACTGGCGGCACAAAACATGCGGATATCATTAAAACCCATCATAACAGAATTGATCGCATCCAAAAAATGATTAAACAGGGAAAGGTCATTGAGCCTCTAAAAAATTTTTATAAAGACGAGGTGCGCGCTATAGGACGCAAATTAAATCTGTCTCGCCATCTTTTAAATAGACACCCTTTCCCAGGCCCCGGGCTTGGTATTCGGGTTTTGTGCAGTGAAAGCAAAATTAACGCCCTCAAACTTCCGAAATTAAAGTTAAAAAAAACTGCTTTAAACTGTCAGATTCTGCCGATTAAATCAGTCGGGGTGCAAGGCGACTCTAGAACTTACGCGTATCCTTTGGCTGTTTGGGGAATAAATAATTGGAATAAACTGGAAAAAATATCTACTGATTTGACTAATAAATATAGAAACATCAATAGAGTAATCAAAGTATGCTGGATTAGAAGCGAAGGAATGCCTAAGTTTCAATGCAAACCAAACACTTACTTAACTAAAGAGCGTCTTAATCTGCTTCGTGAAATTAATGACATCCTAGAACAAGAAATCCGCAAAGCCAAAATTTATGATAAAATCTGGCAATTTCCGGTAATTTTAGTCCCGCTTACTTTAAACGGCGGCG
Source organism: Patescibacteria group bacterium (assembly GCA_038078695.1). Lineage (GTDB taxonomy): Bacteria > Patescibacteriota > Patescibacteriia > UBA9629 > UBA9629 > JBBTVS01. The sequence continues at coordinate 3,240 of JBBTVS010000016.1, read as the reverse complement.
AAAGCATTATTCTGCGGCCAGTGGAGTCCAGAGAGGCTATGACAGCTAATTTTTATAAAATGAGCAAATCTGTTTTAACAAAAATTACATATCAAATTGCTAAATTTACGAAAATTGACGCTGTTTTTTATGATGTCACTAATAAACCGCCTGCGACGATTGAATGGGAATAGGAGAATTAAATCATTGCCAAAACATAATAAATAAATTATAATAAAAACACTATGCCAAAAAAACAAACAACGCCCAAAATCCCAAAAGTTCTGCACCGCGTGCCAACATCAACCGCTGGCTTTGATTTTGAAGAAGACCCGACATGGCGCATTTTTCGCGTAATGAGCGAATTTGTGGACGGCTTCCAATTTTTAAGCGAATTTAAAAAAGAAGTAACCTTTTTTGGTTCTGCCAGATTCTCGTCCGAACATAAATATTACAAAATGTCCAATGAATTGGGCCGCAAGCTCTCTAAAGCCGGATTTACAATCATCACCGGAGGGGGACCGGGAATAATGGAGGCAGGCAATAAAGGAGCGACGGAAGGCAAAAACGGCGAATCGGTCGGCCTTAATATCCAACTGCCTTATGAACAAAGAATCAATAAATACGTTAAAAAAGGTATCGGCTTTCATTACTTTTTTACCCGTAAAGTTATGCTTTCCGCATCAGCGCAAGCCTATGTCTTTTTCCCAGGAGGTTTTGGCACTTTAGACGAACTTTTTGAAATCATTACTTTAATTCAAACGCGAAAAATTATGGAAAAAATTCCTGTAATTTTAATTGACAAAGAATTCTGGCATCCGATGTTAAAATGGATAAAACAAACTATTTATCAAAAAAATCAAGCCATTAATCAAAAGGATTTAAGAATTTACACTTTAGTTGATAGCGTCAAACAAGCTTATGATATAATTATCAAATCTAAAGAAAGAAAATTTTTCTAATAGACAAAATGAAATTACCAACCACAATTTTAATTCTTCTATTTGGTCTTATTTTGACACTAATCAATCAGCCCGCATGCGCCGCGCAGACCGTATCTTTGGAAATAAATACGCAGGAAGAATGCCAGGCTTTAGATGGCGTTTGGAATACCTGCCCGCCCAATGAATGCCAGAGAAGCGAGGCTTTTCAAAAAGGAAAGGTGCTGTGCGCGGAAGTGTGCGATCCGCCTGAATGCGAAGGCATAGTGCCGGAAGAAGCACAAAATTTGTCAGAAATACATAATCCAACTATATATCAAGTAAAAGTAAATGAAAATAATCCGGATGAAAACCAGGCTGAACTTAAAGATGCCATTCGGCCGGAGCCTTTAGACACAAAACAAACAACTACTAACAAAACATATTTAATCCTATATTTAACTTTAGGCCTGCTTCTATTGTTTGTATTTATCCTTATCAAAAACAAACAAAAAAATGAATCAAGTAAAGCTGTATAAAATTATCGCTAAAATTAAAGATGCCCGCGATGTTTTTATTTGGCAGGCTTCGCCCATGCAAGGTGAAATTTTTGATTTTCAGCCAGGGCAGTTTGCAATAATCCATCTCTTTGATGATACTGGCGCTACTTGGCTAAAAAAACCATATTCCATAGCTTCTTCGCCAATAAACAAAGAATATCTAGAATTTGGCATCAAAACGCAAGGGGAATTCACGCAGAAAATGAATAAGGTTTTAGAAATAGATGATGCGATTGGCATTGAAGGCCCTTACGGGATTTTTACTTTTGATCCTAAAATTCATCAAAATATTGTAATGTTCGCCGGGGGCATAGGCATCACTCCTTTTATTAGCATGATTAGATTTGCGGCTGAAAATTCTGCTCCAGTAAAAATTTTATTATGCTACTGCAATCAAACAGAACATGACATAGCTTACAAAGATGCGCTTGACAAATTAGCTCTGCAAAATCCAAACTTTCAAATCATCTATTTTATTGACGCATGCGCAAACGATAAATGGATCGGTGAAATTGGATTAATCAGCGAAGAAAAAATTAAAAAATATATTACAGATTATCAAGATAAATATATTTTCCTCTGCGGTCCAGTACCCTTTATGAAGGTTGTGGAATCAATTGTGAAATCCTGCAAAGTGCCTAATGACAGAATCAAAAAAGAAATTTTTTAGCTGGCTTAAACAGCATTTACTCCTAAATTTAGGCTTCGCGCCTAAGTTATTTGGCTATAAAGACGAAGATTTATATCGCTTAACTCAAGGATCTCTAAAAAAATACACTAATGGAGTGGAATATTATTTCGGCTTGAGACTAAAGGGTGTGGAGCAAACCGTTGATGATTTTCCTAAAAAATTAGTCCGACATAAATTGATTAAAATAATGCACGCGCCCTTTGTTCGCGAACCATATCCTTACAAAAAATTTAGTAAAATAACTTTGGGCAAATGGACGCGGGACAAAATATTAACCCGCGCTGATTTTAATCCATGGCACCGCATTCCCAAAGCTGTAAAGCTTGCTTCTGCAATTGGCGCTCAAAAAATCAATATACATGCTATTGATTTAATTCTTGCCATGCAATCAGATCAATTATTTCACGAGCTTGATAAATTAAGCGCTAATCAAAATATTATTATCTCTCTAGAAAATAATGCGCGCACTCCCAAAGAACAGCTAAAAGATAAAACTGAATGGCAAGCCGCCCATAACCCAATTAAATTGATGGAATATTTGCGCCAGAATAACTTGGAAAATTTCTATATAACTATTGATACCGCGCATTTAGCAGCCGCCGGCTACGATGTCGCCCAAAAATGGGAAAAAATTAAACAATTTATGCACGGCGACATCAACACTTTTATCAGTCATTTTCATTTGGTTGATTTTAAAATTAAAGGCGAATTAGAGGCAGAAGTTCCGGGTAGGGGAGAAATTGGATTGCATGTATTCCAAAAAATTATTACTGATCTCTATCAAATGGATTATCAAGGCACTATCGGCTTGGAGCTTGCGCCATTGTATTTTTATCGGCAAAGATATAAGTTAATTTTTAATAGTTTAAAAAGATATGTATGGCCGTTTAAGGATAACTTGCGAGAAGAAGAGGAATATATTTTAAGAGCAATTAAATTAATCTCTTCTGACACATGACATCAGTAAAAAAACAAGAAAAAGTAATAGTCGCCATGTCCGGAGGCGTGGATTCATCTCTATCCGCGTACTTGCTGAAAAAACAAGGATTTGATGTTGCCGGAGTGTATCTTCAAATATGGTCTGACAATG
>JBBTVS010000015.1:2877-11898 GCA_038078695.1 Patescibacteria group bacterium | reverse complement strand
CTTAGTGACAATCAAAATTTCTTTAATCATCTCATCTTTTATTTTTCCATTCTTTGATTAAATGGCTGTTTTAAAACAAGTATTAAGATGATTCTCCATCAGCATTTGATGCGCGGATTTTAAAAGCCCGACTACCGCTAAATTTTGCTGCATAATATCAATGCAATACTCGTTGTCTTCTATCATTTTGATAATTTTGGATATTAAACTTTGAGCTTTCTTAAAATTAATAAGAGTTTTTTCTTTCATATTTATATTCTTAAGACCTGTGGCCCGGGCTAAGATTAAAGTTATCCACACCCCGACCATAGGTATAGGTTAGGTATAGGTATAGTTTAGCAAAGCCAAAAAATTTGTCAAGCGCAGTTTCTTGACTCACCTTTTAAAGTAAACTATACTATTCCTGCATGAAAAACAACATTCACCAATCAACAAAATGCCAACTACCATAAACAAAATCAAACAAGAAGAAAAAGAAGCGGAAAAGCTGATTGATCAAGCCAAAACCGAGGCTGAGCAAACAATTGCTCAAGCTAAAATAGAAGCCCAAAAAATAATTTCAGAAGCTGCGAACTTATCAGAGATAGAAATCAACCAAATCTTAAACCAGGCTCAAAACAAGATTGCCGCTATTCAAACATCAGCCAAAACTCAAATTAAAAATATAAGCGATCAACTTTCTCAAATTCCGCATAATAAAATAGATCAAGCGGCAGATTTAGTTATTGCCAAATTAATCCAAAAACATATTTTATGATTATTCCGCTCCAAAAAATCAATATTATCGCCCAAAACAAATATCAAAATCAAATTCTTGAAGCTCTGCAGTCTATAGGCATAGCGCATATTATTAAACTCAAAAAAATAAAAATAAATAAAATCATTGAACAAAAAATACAAAAAATTGACTTTGACCTGACTAACATCAAATTTATTTCAGAGTTTTTAAAAGACAATATCAAAGAAAAACAATCTTTAAAAGATAGGTTAAGCATGGCTAAAAAGCCCCAAACTTTTAATCAAATTAAAAAAAAATCGGAAAAACTAAATATTGATAAATTAACTAACACGATAACTAAAATAGAAACACATCTGCAAGAAGGCCAAGTTAAATTAGATAAAATTCAAAAGCATTTAAAGGAGCTGGCGCCTTGGGTTAATCTAACAGAACTGCCGCAGGAAACCAAGCACACTCAAACTATCACTGGCTGTGCGCCTTTAAACAAATATGCGGAATTCATCCGCATTTTAGATTATAAAATTAAAGAACTGTCAATTGAAACTCTGCATCAAGACGCTAAAGGCGCTTATTTACAAATCACTTTTCTAAAAAAACACGAGAGCCAAATTAAAGAAATTTTAGCAAGTCATAATTTTGAAATTCAAATCCCACCGGTAAAAAGCAACGTTGCCGCTGAAATCAGCCATCTTAAAAAAGAAAAAGACAGAGTCCGCCTTGCTCTTAAAAAATGGAAAAAATATATTGGCAAGTTTAAAAAATATGTTGAGACATTAAAAATGGCAGAGGATTATCTCTCATGGCAAAAAGAAAAATTGCAAGCAAAGCTATCCTTGCGAAAAACCAAATTTTTCGTCAGCATTAAAGCTTGGGTAAAAAAGAAAGATTTAAAATCACTAAAAAATGCTTTATGCGAAGTTTCCTCAAATATTTTAATTATTAATCTTAAAACTGCAAGCCGCGATAATCCGCCGGTAGTCATAGAAAATAAAAATTTTATCTCTCCTTTTGAATCGGTCACAGGCATTTATGGCCTGCCGCGCTACAACGAAATTGATCCCACCCCATTTTTAGCGCCTTTTTTCATAATTTTTTTCGCCTTATGCTTAACCGACGCGGGCTATGGACTGGTTATGGCTATAAGCTCTTTTGCCGCCATCAAAATTCTGCACATTCCTCCTAAAAACCAAAAACTTTTCCGCTTGCTTGGCTATGGAGGAGTATTCACTTTTATTATCGGCGCTTTATTTGGCGGATGGTTCGGCATAGATATATCAGCTATTTCTCCGGGCCCTATTAAAAATTTTATTGAGTTTTTTAGAATAATCGATCCTATGAAAGATACTTTGTTATTTATGATACTTTGTTTTGGCCTAGGAATAGCGCAAGTATGGTTTGCCCAGATAGTAAAAGTAATCTCCGGGTATAAACATAAACAAACCGGAGCAATAGCGTCCGGCATTGCATGGGCTTTATTTTTAGCCGCGGCTATAGTCGCAATAATCGGTTCCGGTTTAAAAATCTCGGCATTGACAAATGTTCGTTTATATATAATATTGATACCAATAGGCGCTTTAATGATCACAGAAAGCCGCAATACTAAAAATCTTTTTCTAAAGCCCTTAGTTGGCATAATTGCCATTGTGCAGGGATTAATCAGTGTGATGTCTGACGTCCTATCCTACTCCCGCTTGATGGCTTTGGGCCTTGCTACTGGAATTATCGCTTTTATTATCAATACCATTGCCGGAATTTTTAGAGATTTGATTCCTTATGCCGGCTGGGTAATCTGGTTTTTTATTTTAATCGGCGGGCACCTTTTTAATTTAGGCATCAACGCGTTAGGCGGATTTATCCATTCCGGCCGTCTGCAATTTGTGGAATTTTTTCCCAAGTTTATGGAAGGCGGTGGGGAAAGGTTTGAGCCGTTTAAAAGAGAGAGCAAATATTTTGAAGTAAACGGGTAATGAGTAAGTTTAGCTTCAAAAATTAAAAATTTAATAATAATCCATCATCACTAAACATTGATTAACTTATTAGTCATAGTTTATTGATGATCATAAATCATCATTCTATGCTCGGTCTATCCATTGCAATCATTGGCGCGGCTAGCGCCGTTATATTGGCAGGCATCGGTTCAATTTTAGGCACAAGCAGAACAGGACAAGCTGGTTCAGGCATTATTACAGAAGAACCGGAAAAATTCGGCAAAGTTCTGCTTCTGCAGGCCTTGCCTTCTACCCAAGGTATTTACGGATTTATCGGCGCTTTTTGGGTAATCTATAATCTAAATCTATTAAGCGGCAATGTTCCAGATCTTTCTTGGTCTCAAGGGCTGGCTATTTTTCTGTCTTGCATGCCGGTAGCTATAGGCGGACTTATCTCCGCGCTGTATCAAGCAAAAGTATGTATAGCGGCTTTAAATATAGTTTCCAAAAAGCCGGATGCCGCTGGAAAAGGCATTATTTTAGGCGCAATGGTGGAAACCTACGCCATATTAGGCCTTTTGGCTACCATCTTGTTAGTTAACGCCTTTAAAATATCCTGACTCACATGTCTTTAACACATATTTTTAATGCGATCAAAACTCAAACAGAAGAAGAAATCAAGCATATTAAAGAATCTGAGGAACAAGAAAAACAAAATATCGTAAAAGAAGCGCAAATTAAAGCTGATAAAATCAGAAAAAGGTCCAAGGCCGATTTTGAAAAAAAAACTCAAGAAAAAATCAATAAAGCGCAAAGAAGCGCGGAGTTACAAACGAAAAATAAAATTCTTTTGGGGAAAAAGGAAATTTTAAATGATATCTTTGCGCGCGCCGCTCTTAAATTGGCTAAACAAGAAGATAAATTAAAGTTATTATATGAAAAGCTAATTGCAGAACTGCCGTCTGATAATTCCGGCGAGATTTTGGCTTCTGATTCAACTGCTCTTATCATTAAAAAACTAACGGATAAATGGACTATTAAAACTGAACTTAAAGAAGACGGTTTTAAATTTATAAGCGATGAGATTGAGATTGATAATACTTTAAGCCGGCTGATTGACGAGGTGCGCGATGAAGCGGAAATTGAGGCGGCGAAAACGCTGTTTGGAACATTTTCATTTAGTTTTGAGTTTTGAACTTTCACTTTTAACTTTATTAAATGTACGAATACCTAACCGGACTCATCCGCGTCCTAGAAAAGCGCCTGCCAGATAAAACTGACATAGACAGAATGATCCAGGCTAAAACCGCCAAGGATGTTTTTGATGTGCTAAACGACACGGACTATGCGGATAATCTATTAAACAGAAAACCGGAAGATTACGATCAAGTTCTGGCAGATGATTTTAATCAATTGAAAAAACTTTTAGCCGAATCAATCGGCAAAACTCCGCTCTTTGATTTATTATTTATTGATTTTGACTTCCTGAATATCAAAACTATTCTGAAACAAAAATTTTTAAAACTTGATAAAACCGCGACTGCCAGCCAGCCGATAAGCAATCTTAGTTTAGAAACGGCTGAAAATATCAAAAAAATCCTTCTTTTAAAACATCAACTGGCAAAATTAAAGGCTAAAAAAAGACAAGCAACGGCAATAGAGCTTGCCGGCGGCAAAATTGACGCTCAAATCGCTGATACAGTCAATCAAATTAAAAAAATGAAATTTGATGCAAACATAGAAGCAAGTTTAAAATGTCTGATTGATAAACTGCGCAAAACCAAACCCATTACTCCAAGTTTAATTGACACGGCGTGCGATCAAGAATTATTAAAATTAAAACAACTATTGGCTAAAAAAATCAAAAATAAATTTATTGATAATTTGATTAAAATGCATATTGACTTTTTAAATACGAAAATTCTGCTTAGAACTTACGAAACAAAATTTAAAACTCCCTTTATAAAAGGCGGCTTGATTGACAAAAACCGCTTAATGCATTTATATAAGGCGGATAAACAGGTATTTTACACTAATTTAGCAGAACTGTTTGAATTATATGAAATTTCTCATGTTATTGATAAATTTAAAGAAAAAAAAGATTTATGGCGCTTGGAAAGAGAATTAGACAGCCGAACCTTTGATTTTGTGCACACTGCATCTAAAAGCGCCTCTTTTGGGCCCGAGGTGATTGTAAGCTATTTTTTAAACAAAATGACCGGAGCGCGCAATGTGCGGACTATTTTAAGCGGAAAGTTGAATGGAGTTGAAATGGAGGAGATTAGGGAGAGAGTGATTGTATAGAATTTATAATTTCTAATTTTTAATTTCTAAACAATTTTCAATGATTTAATTTCAAATTAAAAAATTGGGAAATTAGAAATTGTTTGAAAATTAGAAATTAAAAATTGAAAATTCTTCATGAAGATCGCCATCATCGGCAGTCCCGACACAATCCTTGGTTTTAAAGCCGTCGGCGTGGAACCCCGCGGAGTTAATAGTATTGAAGAAGGATCTCAAGTGATTGATTTTTTGCGCAAAAGCGACGAATACGGCATTGTTTTGATTACTGAAGACTGGGCAAAAAAATTAGAGGAAGAACTGCAATTATTGGAGGAAAAAACTCTACCAGCGGTAATTCGTATTCCTGCTTCCCGCGGATCAACCGGCGAAGGATTGCGGAATTTAAAAAGGATCGTGGAGAGGGCGGTGGGAAGCGATGTTTTAAAAATATCTTAAAACTCAAATCTTAAAACTCAAAACCACAACTTAAAGTTCAAAACTGAAGTTAAATACAGAGTTTAATAAATAAAAGTTTTAAGTTTTAAGCTGTGGTTTTGAACTTTGAGTTTAGGTGAAAATCAGTTAAAAATTAATTTATGTCCAACAAGACTCAATTTGACACACAACATCAACAAGGCATAATCACCAAAGTTTCCGGGCCTTTAGTCGTCGCCAAAAATATGTCCGCCGCAAAAATGTATGAGGTGGTCAAAGTTTCCGAGAAAAAATTAATTGGCGAAGTGATTGAACTGCATAAAGACACAGCTTCTATTCAAGTCTATGAGGAAACATCCGGCATTGGGCCCGGGGAGCCGGTATTTTTGACTGGCGAATCTTTGTCCGTTGAATTAGGACCCGGCATTTTAGAAAATATTTATGACGGCATACAGCGGCCATTGCCGGCTTTAAAAAAACTCGCCGGCAATTTTATTACCCGCGGCATTGAATCCCCAGGGCTTGATCGCTCCCGCAAATGGCATTTTAAACCGAGCGCCAAGCAAGGCGATGAGCTGCAGGCTGGTGATATTTTAGGCGCTGTGCAGGAAACAGAAATCGTGAGCCATAAAATTATGATACCGCCTGGGGTCTCTGGCAAAATAGAATCAATAGTTAAAGAAGGCGATTATACTGTAATTGACGAAATCGCGAAAATCCAAAATTCCGAAATACGAAATACGACATACGAAATACGATTAATGCAGAGATGGCCAATCCGCCGTGCCCGCCCGATCAAAGAAAAACTACTGCCTTATGAACCATTGATCACCGGTCAGCGTATTATCGACGCTTTTTTCCCTATTACTAAAGGCGGCACAGGAAGCGTGCCCGGACCTTTTGGATCCGGAAAAACCGTAATACAGCAACAACTTGCCAAATGGGCTGACGCGGACATCATAGTTTATGTAGGCTGCGGAGAGCGCGGCAACGAGATGACCGAAGTTTTGCAAGAATTTCCCGAGTTAATTGACCCTAAATCCGGCAAGCCGCTGATGAAACGAACTGTCTTGGTTGCTAATACTTCCAATATGCCTGTTGCGGCGCGAGAGGCATCTGTTTATACTGGAATAACTTTAGCCGAGTATTATCGCGATATGGGCTACAAAGTAGCTTTAATGGCGGACTCCACCTCCCGATGGGCCGAGGCAATGCGCGAGATCTCTGGCCGATTAGAAGAAATGCCTGGCGAAGAAGGCTACCCGGCTTATCTTGGCTCCCGCACCGCGGCTTTTTATGAGCGAGCCGGTTATGTTAAATGTTTAGGCAAAGATAATCGCGAAGGATGTTTGAGTGTAGTTGGAGCAGTGTCTCCTCCGGGCGGGGACTTATCCGAACCAGTAACTCAAAATACTCTGCGCGTAACAAAAGTATTTTGGGCGCTTGACGCGCAGCTTGCTTACCGTCGCCATTATCCAGCCATCAATTGGCTTAATTCTTATTCCTTGTATTATGAAGATGTTAATGATTTTATGAAAGAAAAAGCCGGCGCTGATTGGCCGGAAGTGCGCGCCCAAGCTATGGATTTGCTACAGCAAGAAGCGTCCTTGCAGGAAATTGTCAGGCTAGTTGGCGTTGAATCATTGTCCTTAAAAGAGCAAATAGTTTTAGACACGGCTAAATCTTTGCGCGAGGATTTTCTCCAGCAAAATGCTTATGATGAGGTTGATACTTACACTTCAGTTAAAAAAATGTATTTGATGCTAAAGGCAATTTTGGCTTTTCATAATTCTGCTTTGAAAAAAATCCAAGATGATCCGGAATTAAAAATTGAAATTCTGACTTCTGATCCGCTCAAAGAAAAAATCGCCAAACTAAAATTTGTGCCAGAAGAAAAGATAGGAGAAATTGAGGGGGTGATTGAGGAGGCGGGAAAAATAGTAATTAGTAATTTGTAATTAGCAAGAAACAATGATTGAATATCAACCAAAAATTGAACAAAAAGAAACCAAACCGCCAATTGATTTTGTGAAAATTTTTAAAGAACGGCTTGACAGCTTTCCGACAGCCAGCGAGGAAATAAAACAAAACTTACCATGGGAATTAAAAGATGTCAAAAAAATAGCTACAGCTTTAATATGCGCCTTTGAGAATACTTTCAACTGGAATATTTGGATAGAAAACTTTACTAAAAAAACCCTTGAACTAAAATATAATCCTTATGCAAGTGTGCATGTAGAAACAAAAGTATTATTAGAAAGATTCATGCGGCAAAAAACAGGAAACTCTGTCTATGATCAATTTGATTTAGGATTCCCAATATCTGCGTTTATAACACAAGATACAAGAGATAAAATTTCTCTTTTAATAGAAGAAGATAAAGCGCAAACACTTATAAATACCCAAAAATCATGGGAAAAAGATATAATCTCATTGTATGATAATTATAACTTAGATAATATTATAGGAGCATTTGATTTTGATAGAAAATCTCGAACTTTTGGCAAAGTAGAAAAAAATTTAAACAGCCCTAATATTGTTGGAAAAATAAAAGAATTGCAATATTATAAAAATTTCCGCCAGTATCACCCAATGTCCAATAATCAATATGCGCGTTGGTTAACTGCCAGCAAAACCAAGAAACAAGGGCAAACTAATGAAGATGTATGGCAAAAAATCATAGCAATGGACAAAACCGAAGACCCAACTAGACGGCCGGATAGGGAGCCGTTGGCTGATTGAGCAAAAAAATGCAAATCTAAAATTTGACAAAATTATACCCTAAGTATATACTTTAGGTCATCAATACTAAATTACCAAATTTATGAAAACAGCAATTATAAATATTAAAACCGAGCCGCAAGTTAAAACCCGCGCGCAAAAAATTGCCGATGAAATGGGTTTGGCTTTGGGCTCATTAATCAATGGATTTTTGCATAATTTGATTAAAACCCGGCGAGTGGAATTTACCGCTTACTCTAATGAACAGCCGAGTGATTTTATGATTAAGTCCATCAAAGAAGCAGAAGCAGACGAACAGCAAGGCCGAGTGTCCCCTATTTTTAAAAATTCAAGCGATGCTTCTATGTGGTTAGATAAAGAGTCAAAAAAATATGCAGATTAGATATGATGGAAAATTTGTTAAAATGTATGCCAAAACGCCGACAAAAATAAAACAAGCTTTTAAAAATAGACAAACTGTCTTTCTTAAAGATCAATATCATCACTCACTCAATAATCACGAGCTTTCCGGAAAATATAAAGATTGCCGCAGTATCAATATAACAGGCGACTGGCGGGCTATTTTTAAAGAAAAAGATGGTGTAATATATTTTCGCTTATTAGGCAGGCATAGCCAACTATATAAATAAAATTTGCAAGTGCAGGTATTTTAAAAATTATGACCGAATATAAAACCTCAATGGAAAAAGCGCAGGAAGAAGCTAATATTTTGAATCAATGGATTGATGAAAAAACAATTAGTCCGCAAACTGCTCAAAACGCTTCTGCAAAATCTATTGATGAAGCTATGCGCCGAATACCGCGACAATATTCTAATAATCCGCGGGAAACGCATTTCGGCAACCTTCAGATTAACAAAAGACAAGAAAAGTGGGACAATAAAACAAGAACAAT
>JBBTVS010000015.1:0-2777 GCA_038078695.1 Patescibacteria group bacterium | reverse complement strand
GCAACCTTCAGATTAACAAAAGACAAGAAAAGTGGGACAATAAAACAAGAACAATTTTAGGCGAAAAAGAAGGAGCTGATGATAGATAAGAGTTCAAAAAAGAAAATATTATAAAAATATTTGCCGCGGCTATTGAAAAAATGAATCAAAATTTTGCTGAACAACAAGAATATGCGGCAGCAAAGCCTAGACCGCACATAGAAGGAGTAATTTTATTCGGCAGTAGAATGAAAGATGATTCAAAACCGCGCCCGGAAAGCGATATTGATTGTGTTATTGTCTTAAATCGGCGGACCAAAAATTTAAGCCCTAAAATCAGGCAATCTTTTATTGAATGCGTACAAAATAACCTTAAAATGCAGGGAATAAAATTAAAAAATATTGAACAAGGATTTGCGTCTCAATGCGCCTATGCCACCGACTTTAGCATGCTTGCCCCCTATCTTATGCCGCGATCTGCCTTATTAGACAAAAATACGGAATTATTATTTCCGAATAATCCAAAACTAAAACAAAATCTTGAAGAAGCGATTGAGACAAAGAGAAGGACTGTTAATTTTGAATATCAATAACTTAAGTTTTAACCCGTTATTTTATGAAATCCTACAAAACCATCACTGAATCAGCCGGGCCCTTAATTATCGTTCAAATACCGGCTGACGCCAATATTAAGTACGAAGAATTAGTTGATGTTGAACTTGCCGACGGCTCTGTCAAAAGAGGCCGAGTTTTAGAAATCACTGACCAAAAAGCGATTATCCAGATGTTTGAAGAAACAGCTGGACTAAATTTAAAATCAGCTAAAGCCAAATTTTTAGGCAAAACTATGCGCGTCGGCGTGTCAGGCGATATGTTAGGACGAATCTTTGACGGCGCCGGACTGCCGATTGACAAGGGCCCTAATATTATTCCAGAAGCAAATCTGGACATTAACGGCGCGCCGATAAATCCTTATGCTCGCGACTATCCAAATGATTTTATTCAAACCGGCATTTCAACTATTGATGGCTTAAACACGCTTGTGCGCGGGCAAAAACTGCCGATTTTCTCCGGCGCCGGCCTCCCCCACTCGGAAATTGCGGCGCAAATCGCTCGTCAAGCCAAAGTAATCAGCACAGCCGACAAGGATGATTTCGCCGTCGTCTTCGGGGCAATGGGCATTACTTTTGAAGAAGCGAAATTTTTTACTAACGAGTTTAAGCACACAGGAGCGATTGAACGAGCGGTACTATATATTAATTTAGCTGACGATCCAGTGGTTGAGCGCATCATTCTACCCAGAATGGCTTTGACCACCGCGGAATTTTTAGCTTTCCAAAAAAATATGCATGTCTTGGTTATTTTAACTGATATGACTAATTACTGCGAAGCATTGCGCGAAGTATCGGCCGCCCGTAAAGAAATCCCTGGCCGGCGCGGCTATCCTGGCTATCTCTACACTGATCTCTCTACTATTTATGAACGAGCCGGCCGAATCCGCGGGCAGGCAGGATCAGTGACGCAAATTCCTATATTGACGATGCCGGAAGATGACATCACGCATCCTATCGCTGACTTAACTGGCTATATTACAGAAGGACAAATTACCTTATCACGCGAACTGCACAATAAAGGAATTTATCCTAACATTGATGTTTTGCCCAGCCTCTCTCGTCTAAAAGATAAAGGTATTGGAGAAGGGAAAACCCGCGAGGATCACAGCGGCATATTAAATCAATTATTTGCCTCTTATGCTCAAGGCAAACAAGCCCGCGAGTTTGCTATCATTTTAGGAGAATCGGCTCTTTCTGATACTGACAAAAAATACTTAAAATTCGCTGATGAATTTGAGAAACGGTTTGTGACGCAGAAAAAAAATGAAGATCGCTCTATTGAGACCACTCTCAATCTTGGCTGGGAATTATTATCAATCCTGCCGCAAAGCGAATTAAAACGGGTTAAGCCGGAATATGTGGAAAAATATATGGCGAAATGACAAATGACAAATTTCAAATGCCAAATCAATGTTAAATGACTAAATGTCAAAAATTGGACATTTGAAATTTGGATTTGATTTGGCATTTGACATTTGAAATTTGACACTATGCTGAATATAAACCCAACTCGCATGGAGCTTCTGCGCCTCAAGCGCAAACTAAAAACAGCGCAAAGAGGGCACAAGCTCCTTAAAGAAAAACGCGACGGCTTAATGAAAGAATTTATGGTTATAATCCGCGAAGCCAAAGCCAGCCGCCAAAAAATAGAGGAAATTTTATCACAAGCTTTCCGGGCTTTTTTATTTGCCAAAGCAGATTTAGGCCAAGAAACAGTTGAGGAAGCCTTAATGGTGCCGACTAAAAAAGTTTCTCTGACCGCGGCTGAAAAAAACATTATGAGCGTTAAAATTCCGGAATTTGAGCTCCATGAGAAGGGTGATCATTTTTGCTACTCTTTTTTATCCACTACTTCTGATATTGATTACTCTTTAAAAACATTTTCCGAAGCTTTAAAGGACTTGGTTAAGCTCGCGGAGATTGAACATTCTGCCCGGCTCCTGTCAAAAGAAATAGAAAAAACTCGGCGCCGGGTAAATGCTTTAGAATATGTCTTTATTCCGGAGATGAGGCAAACCTCCCATTATATAGAAGCCAAACTCGCGGAACGGGAGCGAAGCGAAAAAGTAGTATTAATGAAGGTAAAGGATATTATAAATTTGATAAAATGACAATCGGCATAGAATCTAGCAAGGCTTTTAAAAAAAATAAAACCGGAGTAGAAAATTATGCTTACAGCATTAT
>JBBTVS010000014.1:0-15588 GCA_038078695.1 Patescibacteria group bacterium | reverse complement strand
TGATGTATTATGTTATACAGGCGAGGGCGTTTTAATAAATTCCCAACCAAAAAATTCAGGTATTAGTTTTAATGGAATGCGGTCAGAAGCGGCTAAAGAAAAGATCGTTGAATGGCTCGCTCAAAAAGGCTTAGCTAAAAAATCAGTTCAATACAAACTCCGCGATTGGCTGATTTCGCGCCAGCGCTACTGGGGCGCGCCGATTCCTATTATTTACTGCGAAAAATGCGGAGAATTGCCTGTGCAGGAAGATCAATTGCCTGTAGAATTGCCTGATGATGTGGATTTTCGGCCGAAAGGAGAGTCGCCGCTAGAGCGATCAAAAGCATTTCATAAAGTCAAATGTCCGGAATGTGGTTCATCAAAAGCGCGCCGGGAGTCAGATACCATGGATACTTTTGTTTGTTCGTCTTGGTATTATTTTAGATATACTGATCCGCACAACGCCCATGAATTTGCCTCAAAAGACAAAATCAAATATTGGCTGCCGGTTGATACTTATGTGGGAGGTGCAGAGCACGCGGTGATGCATTTATTGTATGCGCGGTTTTTTTGCAAAATCCTTTATGATCAAGGGATAATTGATTTTGAAGAGCCTTTTCAAAAGTTAATCAATCAAGGCTTGATTTTAGCCGAAGACGGCCGCAAAATGTCAAAGTCTTTAGGCAATGTTATTAATCCTGATGATATAGTCAAAGAATATGGCGCTGATGCTCTGCGAATGTATGAGATGTTTATGGGGCCTTTGGAAGATGCGAAGCCGTGGAATACCAAAGGAATTAAAGGAGTTAGACGATTTTTAGAAAAAGTGTGGAAGTTGATTGAATGTCAAAATCCAAATGTCAAATATCAAATCAAATCCAAATGTCAAATGTCAAATGCTAAGAGAGTAGTATTAGAGCGATTATTGCATAAAACTATCAAAAAAGTCGGAGATGACATAGAGTTATTTAAGTTTAATACGGCTATTTCACAGTTAATGATTTTAGTGAATCAGATGCAGAAATGCGACCAATTTCCAATTACTAATTACCAATTACTAATTACTTTACTTGCGCCGTTTGCTCCACATCTTGCAGAAGAACTTTGGGGTCAGCTTGGCTATAAAGAAAGCGTATTTAGACAAAAATGGCCGGAATATGATGTTGATTTAATTAAAGACGAAATGAACACAATAGTTGTTCAAATTAATGGCAAGATTAGAGATCAATTTAATATATCAGTTGGCGCTTCTCCTGAAGAAGTTTTAAAACAAGCGCGCGATAGCGAGAAAATTCAAAAATGGCTAAAAGGTCAAAAAATAAAAAAAGAGATTTATGTGCCAAATCGCATAGTGAATTTTGTAATTTAATAAAAGTTATGAGAGTTTTAAAACAAATTCCTTCTTTAGAAATCCTTCAGTCATCTATTTTCGTTTACCCAACAGAAACTTGCTATGGTTTAGGTTGTGATGCGTTACAGTCAGATCTAGTGAAGAGAATTTATCAAATCAAAGGACGAGATTTTAAAAAGCCGATGTCCTGGATTGTCGCGGATATAAAAATGGCTAAGCGCTATGTTAGATTTTCCGCAAAAGCCTTAAAATTAGCTCAAAAATACTGGCCTGGACCGCTGACTCTAGTTCTGCCGCCCAAAAAGTCATCTCATTTAATTGCTTTGCGCGTATCTTCTCACCCAATTGCTAAAAAAATAGCAGAAGAATTAAATAAGCCAATCATTTCAACCTCAGCCAATCTGTCAGGCAGCTCTAATTGCTATTCAATTAAAGAAGTTATTAGTCAATTTAAAAATCAAAAATTTCAACCGGATTTTATTATTGACGGCGGAGATTTATCTCTAGTCCAGCCGACTACAATCATCTTGGCAATAAGGGATCAAATTAAAGTTTTAAGACAAGGAGGGTTGTTTTTAGAAAGTAAATGATTAATTATTATCGCATTGCGCAGGAAAAATATAGAAAAGCAGTTAAAATATCTCGCCTTTTATGTTTAATTCCAGGACTTAAGATGATAGCGGTCTGCAATAATCTTTCTTTTAATCAAGCTAAATTAGACAGCGATATTGATTTATTTATTATTACGGCAAAAAATAGAGTTTGGACAGTTCGTTTTTTTAGTTTATTATTATTAAAGTTATTGCGGCTTCGGCCTGCATTTGATAAAAGAGGAGGCAGTAAAGATAAAATCTGCTTAAGTTTTTTTATCAGTGAAGATAATTTAGATTTAAAGAAGTACAAAATTTGCGTGCAAGATGATTATTTATCCTTTTGGATACGGCAATTGAAGCCTTTATATATAGAGAATAATATATATAAAAAATTTATTCAATTAAATAAATGGGCACTAAATAAAGTCAGCCAGCAGAAGTATTATTATATAAGCAATTACAAAAGCAATTACAAGCGTCAAATTAACAAATTTCTATTTAAGCCGTTAATTAATTTTTTTGTTACTAGATTTGATGAAAGAATATATAAGTATATCCAGCTAAAAATTATGCCTGAAGCTATAAAATATGCGGCTTGTTCTTGGGATTCGCGAGTGATAATTTCGGATAATATTTTAAAATTCCACATCAACGATGCCAGATTAGTTTTTAAAGATAAATTATGACAAAATTTTTAGAGTATGGGATATATTTCTTAATTTTTATACTGCCTTTCCAAACTAGGTATTTTTTAGTGTCCAATAATATCAATGGCCAATTTTGGGAATATGGAAGCTATACAGTATATTTATCAGAAGCAGTATTAGTATTATTATTGATCGCAAAATTATATTCTTTAATTGGCAACAGAAAGCCAATTAAGATTCAAAAGATAGTTTTTTTATCTTTATTTTTTTTAATTTATATTATTGGTTCTAATGTTTGGTCAGTTAATAAAGAAATATCTTTATTTTATACTGTCAGATTTGTTGAAATTGGCTTGTTAATCTGGTTGATATTAACTACTCAAATCAATAAACAGAAATTATTTTTAGTTCTTATGTTAAGTCTATTTATACAGTCTTGTTTAGGCATTTGGCAGTTTTTTATTCAAGAAGTTTATGCTGTTAAATGGCTGGGTATAGCCGCTCAAAATCCTGTAAATCAAGGTGTTGCTGTAGTAGAGACGCATTTGCGCAGATTCTTAAGAGCCTACGGCGGCCAGCCGCACCCAAATATTTTTGGGGGTTGGCTTTTATTAGGAATTTGGACCACAATATTTTTATATCAAGAGCGCAAACAAAGGATTCAAATGTTTTTACTGTTAGTTGCGTATAGCATATTTTTTATTACTTTAGTTTTAACCTTTTCTCGCTCTGCATGGCTTGGATTTGTTTTAGTTTGGGTTATTTTATTGATAGGATATAAAAATTGGCGTTTTAAAATATCAAAATTAGTAATAATTAAATTTTTATTAATTACTTCGCTTTTATCAATAATTTTAGGAGTTATTTTGCGCGAGCCTCTAACAGAACGAGGAAATCCATTGTTTTTACAACCTCCGGAAATGAACCGATTGGAGGCGAAGTCAATACAAGAGAGACAAACAGGCATTAAAGAAAGTATTGATATAATAAAAAAATACCCATGGATGGGCATTGGCATTGGCTCTTATACTTTTAATCTGCACATATTATATCTTCAAGAGCCAGTTTGGCGCCTTCAACCTGTCCATAGCATATTTTTATTGTCTTGGTCAGAGATAGGCGCGATTGGTATGATATTGTTAATAATAATAAATTTGTTGTTATTTTGGCGGTTTTATCAAAATAAGAATTTATTAGGATTAGCGCTATTTTTTAGTTTTATTCCTTTAGCAAGTATAGATCATTATTTGTGGAGTTTGTATTCAGGTTTGACGCTGACAGCGGCCGCAATAGTCATTAGCATTAAAAATAATTAAAATTATTTAATATTTTCCACTATTTTTCTAAAAACAACTGTATGTTTTTCGCTTATTTGCGCCAGTATTTTTCTGTCCAAAGCAATATTATTTACTTTTAATAAGTGGATTAATTGCGAATAAGTTATATTATTTTGTTTAGCAGCAGCGTTAATTTTGATATTCCACAGACTGCGAAAATCTCTTTTTTTGCATCTTCGATCCACATAAGCATGCCAGCCAGCTTTAGCAGCAGCTGTTTTAGCTAATTTGATTAATTTTTTTCTGCCTAATTTAAAACCTTTTGTTGTTTTAAGTATTTTTCGGCGTTTTTTTGAATGAGTTATTCCTCGTTTTACTCTTGGCATAATTTATGACATTAATATTCTAGATCGCATTTTAATGTTGCGACGTTTGCCCATTACTGTTTTACTTCTTTCTTTAGTATTGAAATGATTTTGACCTGCCATTTTTTTGAGCAGTTTTTGTTTTCTTCCTGTTCGTTTAGCAGGATTAGTAATTTTGACGCGTTTTTTAGCTGCTTTCCATGTTTTAGACATATTTTACGATATTTTTTTAGGCTGTAAAATGGCGATGATTCGTCTTCCTTTTTTGCTAGGGTGCTGGACTGTCTCAACTATATCCAGAAGTTTGTTTATAAAATTTTTAATTTGTTCAAAGGCACGGCTTACATGCGCCATTTCGCGTCCCTTTAGAATCATTTCCACTTGTAATTTAGATCCTCGTTTTATAAATTTTTCTGCTTGCTTTGCGCGAGTAGATACATCATGCGCAGCCATATTAAGATTTAATCTGATGCCTTTAGTTTCTGTTTTTTTAGTTTTACTTTTTTGCTTCTTTTTTTCTAAACTATATTTGAATTTGCTGTATTTTAAAATTTTGGCTACTGGCGGATTTTCTTTTGGCGACACTTCGACAAGATCTAGTTCTTGTTCATAAGCCATTTTTAGGGCTTGAGTCGTATCAATTATGCCAATTAAGTTTTTTTGGT
Source organism: Patescibacteria group bacterium (assembly GCA_038078695.1). GTDB lineage: Bacteria > Patescibacteriota > Patescibacteriia > UBA9629 > UBA9629 > JBBTVS01. The sequence goes on along the minus strand of JBBTVS010000014.1, from coordinate 10,708 downwards.
GGTCTATTAATTTAACTTTAGGAGCTTTGATTTGCCCATTGATGCGATAGAGTTTAATTTTAACCTTTTTTTTATGATATCTTCGTTTGCCCATGTGTTGGCTTTTTAGATGGTGGAGATGAGGGGGGTTTCACCCCTGTCTAAATTACAAATTTATTATCGTTTACAAAGTTAGACTGTTTTAGTATTCGCTTTAAGGTAAAAAATAGTCAAAATCCTTAAAGTTAAGCCCTAATAATTTCGATTATATAAGTCAGGGCGAACTAATATAATCTACACTCATTTAAGTATGGCACCGCTGAACTTCTTATGAGTTTTGGAAGTCGCGATGGTTATTGCTTATATCTTGTATATTAAGCAGTAACATAAGCAGGATTAGGTTGAAATTTACCAGCAATGCTGGCTAATACCTCTCCTACTGTGGCTGTTTTGCCGTTTGTAGATGCTCAAGAGGAGTTTTTTGTCTAAGACATCTTGAGCCCTGTCTTTGCCTTGTAGATAATAACTTAAATAATATAGCGAATTTAAAACATCCCCTGAATTATCACAAATATACATTAGATAAGCCATATTGTCAAGAAAATAATTTTGGAGTAGTATAATTATAATGACATTTAACGATTTGGCCGCAGTTATCAAAAAAAATAAACTTAAAGTGGATTTAACGCTTCTACGTTTAGCTTATGATTTTGCCTGTGAAGCGCATAAAGGACAAATAAGAGCTAATAAACAAAAAGCCATTGAGCATCCTTTGCGTACAGCTCAAATATTAGCTGAGGTTAGCATGGATGAATCAACTATTGTTGCCGGTTTGCTTCATGATGTGCCTGAAGATACCCATAAAACTTTGAAAGATATTAAAGATGATTTTGGTTCAGAAGTCGCCATGTTAGTAGAAGGAATTACAAAATTAGGCAAGCTTAAATATCGCGGCATTGATCGGTATTTAGAAAATTTGCGCAAGATGTTTGTGGCTATGGCGCGAGACATTAGAACTATTATTATTAAATTTGCTGATCGCTTGGACAATTTAGAAACCTTGTCTGCTTTGCCTCAAAAAAAACAGATTAGAATAGCGCAAGAGACTTTAGAGATCTATGGGCCAATAGCCCAGCGCTTGGGTATAGGAGTTTTGCGCACCGCTTTGGAAGATGGAGCGTTTAAGTATGCGCATCGGAAAGAGTATGATAAGTTTACTAAGCAAATATCGAGTAGGCAAGACAAATTGCTTCAGATTGTGTCTAAAGTTCAGGTACAGTTAAAAAAGGAATTAAATAATAATAACATTAAAGTTATTGATTGCCATGGCAGGGCAAAAGGACTTTACAGTCTATATCAAAAATTATTAAAGCATAATAATGATATTAATCAGATTTATGATTTGGTTGCTTTGAGGGTCATAGTACCTACAATAGCTGATTGCTATGCGGCTTTGGGCGTTATTCATTCCAAATTTAAGCCTTTAAAAGAGAGGATTAAAGATTATATAGCCCAGCCTAAGCCTAATCATTATCGCTCTTTGCATACCACTGTATTTTGTGACCTTGGAGACATTATTGAAATTCAAATTAGAGATTCTAAAATGCACGAGGAAGCAGAATATGGAATTGCTTCTCATTGGCATTATAAAGAAGCTAAGTCTTGCAAACCGGAAGAGTATTTAAATTGGGTTAAAGAATTGGCTAAATGGCATAAGAGTAAGGATGACAGAGACGATTATTTGCAATCTTTAAAAATAGAGGTATTTCAGAATCGTATTTTTGTTTTTACTCCGCAAGGAGACATTATAGACTTGCCGGAAAGTTCTACGCCGGTAGATTTTGCTTATCATATTCATACGGATATTGGCAATCAAATAGTTGGGGCAAAAATTAATAATAATATAGTTTCTTTGGACGAGAAGTTGAAAAGCGGCGATATGGTAGAGATTATCATAGATAAAAATCGCAAAGGACCTAATTATGACTGGCTAAAATTTGTGAAAACCAGATCTGCCCGCTCTAAAATTCGTCAATATGCTAAACCTCATCTTTGGCAGAGACTAAAACTAAAACCATGGCAGAGATAATTTATGAACACCCCATTGAAGTTCCACAGTTTAGACAGCGATAACAGTTGCCGTTTCGTATAGTAATGTGTCCGCATTCACTGCATGCAGGAGCATCGCCCATCAGTGTTTTGTTAAAATCAGACAGATTGGCAGAATTTTGGTTCTGTTTTAATTTTGACTCATTGTTTCCATTATCATTTGCGGCCGTTGTGTCCGGAGGTATGTGAGTAAAGTCAGTGCGATTAAGATATTCCATTCCTAATACTCTAAATATAAAATCTACAATTGAAGTAGATGTTTTAATGTTAGGATGATCAGTAGGGCCATTCGGCTCAAAGCGGGTAAATGTAAATTTATCTACAAATTTTTTCAATGGCACTCCGTATTGCAGGCCTAAGGAAACGGCAATAGCGAAACAGTTAAGCATACTGCGAAAAGCCGCTCCTTCTTTATGCATATCAATAAATATTTCACCCAGAGTACCGTCTTTATACTCACCGGAGCGAAGGAAAATCTTATGGCCTGCAACGGTAGATTCAATCGTTAAACCGTTACGGCGCGCAGGCAGTTCTTTTTTAGTGCCGCGTTCAATAAAAGTAAGTTGTTTGTTAGCAGGGTTTGGGTTTTCACTTTTTGAATTAACAGAAAGCGGTTGTGATAATTTACAGCCGTCGCGATATATGGCCACAGCTTTAAGCCCTAATTTCCATGATTCAAAATAAAGCTGTTTAATATCTTCTGTTGTTGCGTTATTTGGCAGATTAATAGTTTTAGATATAGAGCCTGAAACAAAAGGCTGTACTGCAGCGAGCATTTTAACATGCCCCATAGGATGGATAAATCGTCCTTTTTCGCCGCTCGGATTAGCGCAGTCAAAGATGTTAAGATGGATTTTTTTAATGTCTGCTGCTCCTTCTATTGTCATGTTTTTATTGATATGCTCTAAAATATTATTAACCTGTTGATCGTTATAACACAAATTTTTTAAAGCAGGAGCTATTGATTGATTAGGAATTTTCCATGTTCCGCCTCCGGCTAACTTTTTAAATTTTACTAGCGCAAAGTCAGGCTCTATGCCAGTAGTGTCGCAGTCCATTAAAAGACCGATAGTGCCGGTAGGAGCGATTACAGTAGTCTGCGCGTTGCGGAAACCCCATTTTTTTCCTAATTCTAAAGCTCTATCCCATGTTTTTTGCGCCGCTTTCAGCATATATGGCGGGCAGAAAGCAGAGTTTAAGCCGTTAGGTTTTATAGTTAATTCTTCATAATCACTTTCTTTTGTTTCATAAGCCGCTCGTCTATGATTGCGGATTACTTTAAGCATAGTATTTTTATTTTTTTCAAATTTAGGAAAATGTCCTAAATATCGCGATAATTTGGCAGAAGTTACATAAGCTTGTCCTGTCATAATGGCTGTGATAGTTCCAGCTATTGCTCGGCCTTTGTCGCTATCGTAAGGTATGCCCATTACCATCAATAAACTGCCTAAATTAGCATAGCCTAAACCAAGGCTTCTAAAATCAAAAGAATTTTGAGCGATGCTCTTGGAAGGAAATTGGGCCATTAGGACTGATATTTCTAAAACTACTGTCCAAAGATGAGCGGCATATTTAAAGGCGCGGACATTAAAAGAGCGAGTTTCAGTATCAAGAAATTTTATTAAGTTTAAAGAAGCTAAATTGCAGGCGCTGTCATCTAAAAACATATATTCACTGCATGGATTGGAAGCGCGAATGGGTCCGGAAGCAGGACAGGTATGCCATTCATTGATGGTAGTGTGAAATTGAATACCTGGATCAGCTGATTGCCAAGCCGCTTTTGAGATTGAATCCCATAATTTTTCTGCTGGAATAGTTTTGCATATTTTTCCATTTGTGCGCCAGCGCAAGTTCCAAGGTTCTTTATTTTCCAAGGCTTTCATAAATTCGTTGGAGATGCGCGCGGAATTATTGGAATTTTGGCCGGAAACCGTTTCGTAAGCTTCGCCTTCAAAATCCGCTGGATAGCCGGCCCTTACTAATTCTTGCACTTTTCTTTCCTCCCCAGCTTTCCAATTAATAAATTCTTCTATTTCCGGATGGTCTATGTCCAAACAGACCATTTTTGCCGCGCGTCTAGTTGTGCCGCCGGATTTAATGGCTCCAGCGGCCTTGTCGCCAATTTTTAAAAAGCTCAAAAGCCCGCTTGACGTGCCGCCTCCTGATAAAGGCTCTCCTTTGCCGCGTATAGAGGAGAAATTAGTACCTGTGCCAGAGCCGTATTTAAAAATGCGCGCCTCCTGCATCCATAAATCCATAATACCGCCTTTATTAACTAAATCGTCTTTAACTGATTGGATAAAGCAGGCGTGCGGTTGGGGTCTGGTATAGGCATCTTTTGATCTCATAAGCGTTTCTGTATCAGGATCCACATAATAGTGGCCTTGAGGTTTGCCTTTAATATTGTAGGACAAAGCAATTCCAGTATTGAACCATTGCGGGGAGTTGGGAGCGGCCATTTGGTGCAATAACATATATTTAAGTTCATCTTCAAAAATTTGCGCGTCTTTTGGACTCTCAAAATAATTATATTTGGCGCCCCAATAGCGCCAGCAATTTGTCAGCCTATTGATTATTTGTTTTACGCTTTGTTCCGGGCCTAATTTAGGCGAACCGTTTTCATTTAGAATTTGATTGCCGCCTTCGTCATATTGAGGCACGCCGGCTTTTCTAAAATATTTAGAGATAATAACATCGCTAGCTATTTGAGAAAATGTAGAAGGCACCTCGATATTTTTCATTTCAAAAATAATTGAACCGTCTGGGTTTATGATTTTACAATCTCTTTTTTCCCATAGTACGGTTTTATAAGGATCTAGACCTTCTCTTGTAAAGAATCTTTTGAATTTTAGGCCAATTTTTTTGTCTTTATTTTTTTCTGGCGTTGTCTTTTCAAATAGGTTTGCTTCTTTAAAAATGTTTTTGATTTGCTCTTCTATATCGTTTTTTTGGCCGTTTAATCGCCATTGTGCCGGAATAGATAGTTTGTATTGACCCAGATCAAGAGTTTGTTTTTGCATGTTATTTAATTTTTTAACTTCATCACTTCTTTCGCAAAATCCTCTGGGTCTTTAAAATCCCTATATACGGAGGCAAAGCGAACATAAGCGACTTTGTCAAAATGTTTTAAATATTTCATTACTATTTCCCCGATTTGTATTGCAGTGATAATATTATTTTTGGCCCTAATTTGAATATCCCGTTCTATGTCAGCGATTAATTTTTTAAAGCTTTCTTCTGAATATAATCGTTTATGCAGTGATTTTTTTAAACCCTGTATTAGTTTATCGCGAGAGTAGCTTGCTTTAGACTGATTGCTTTTAATAACTTGTAAATCTAAAATAGCGGTTTCCTCAATAGTAGAGAATCTAAAATTACACTTTAAGCATTCGCGTCTCCTTCTGATTGAGGTATTTTCGCCAGTAGTTCTAGATTCTAATACCCTAGTATTTTGATCGCAAATAGGACAGAGCATATGCTTTGAGAATTAAGATTTAGAGATAAGAAATTATTGATATATAGTGTTAGTAAGTTTATTTTAACTCTATATATAGAAAAGTCAAATCCGCTTAGATAAGCGGATTTTTGAGATGAACAAAATTTGTTTGTGGAAAAATAAAACTCAAATTTGCGGATTTTTCCAGCTGGCATACTTGCAATCAGGATATTTATTGCATCCATAAAACATCTTACCTTTTTTAGTTCGTTTGATAATTATTTCTCCTTTTTGACATTGGGGACAATGCAAGCCAATTTTTTGCTCAATTCTTTGGGTGTTTTTGCAGTTTGGATAATTAGGACAAGCCCAGAATTTGCCAAACCGTCCTTCTTTTAATATCATTTTAGTTTGGCATTTTTCGCATTGCGGCGCCGCGCCGATTTCTATTTTATTATCTGAATTATGTTTCGCAGGATCAGCATCATTGGTTTTTTTATTATTATGATATGCATCGGATTCAACCAAAGGTTCAGTGTGTTTGCAGTCTGGAAATCCGGGACATGCTAAAAATTTGCCGAACCGCCCTAATTTGATTATTAGGTTGTGTTTTTTGCAGCCAGGGCATTTTTTATTAGTTTTTTCTTGCGTTAAGGTTTTTTTATCCACTTTTTTATATTTATCAGCCAAGTTTTTTGCAAAAGGTTTATAAAAGGAACCGATTACTTTATCCCATGCTTTAGAGTTTTTGGCAATATTGTCTAAATTATCTTCCATTTCTGCGGTAAAAGCATAATCAACTATTTCTGGAAAATGTTCTACTAATAGCTGATTGACCAAAGTGCCGATTTCGGTTGGCTGAAATCGTTTTTGGTCGTCTTTTTGGATGTAGTTTCTTTTTTGAATAGTATCAATAATCGGCGCATAAGTTGACGGTCGTCCAATGCCGCGTTTTTCTAATTCTTTTACTAAAGAAGCGTCATTAAATCGTGGCGGGGGAGATGTTTGGTGTTGTGCTGACGTAAGTTTTTCAAGATTAACTTTTTGTTTGACTTTTAATTCAGGCAATTCATTTTCTATTATTTTAATATGGTATATTTTTAAGAAACCGTCAAATTTGATGCTGTTGCCAATAGTGCGGAAAGAGGCAGAGGATATTTTATTGTTATCATTGCGGCTGTCTTCAATTTCTACTATTTTTTGGCTAATGATAGCCTGAGGCATCTGACAACACAGCGACCGTTGCCAAATTAATAGGTATAATTTAAATTGTTTAGGTTCTAAGAGTTGTTTAATGCTTTCGGGAGTTAAACTAACATTAGTTGGTCGGATAGCTTCATGCGCTTCTTGCGCTCCTTTGCTTTTTGTTTTGAAGGTGCGCGGATTTTTTAAACAATACATAGAACCAAGATGGTCTTTAAGATATTTTTGTGCTTGAACAAGAAATTTGTTCGCTAAATTTAAAGAATCAGTGCGCATGTAAGTAATGTGTCCGGTTTCATAAAGCTGTTGAGCAATCATCATAGTCTGTTTAGAGGAAAAGCCTAATTTGATATAAGCGTCTTGCTGTAGAGTAGAAGTTTTGTATGGGGGGTAAGGATTTTTTTTAATTTCTTTCTGTTTTATGTCAGCAATTGAGAATTCAAGTTTTTTAAGATTTTCAGTAATTTTTTGAACTTGTTTTTGAGATTTTAGGTCAAATTTTTTTAGCTGTTTATTATCTAATTTATGCAGAACTGCGGGGAATGGATGGTTTTTAGCGTTAAAAATACCTTCTATAGTCCAGTATTCTTGCGGTTTAAATTTTTTGATTTCTTCTTCGCGTTCAACTATTAATCTTACTGCCACTGATTGTACTCTGCCGGCAGAAAGGCCGCGCATTACCTTTTTCCATAAGAAAGGCGATAGTTTATAGCCTACTAAACGATCCAAAATGCGTCTGGCCTGCTGGGCGTCAACTAGTTTAATATTAATTGAGCGCGGATATCTTAGAGCCTCCAATATAGCCTCTTTGGTAATTTCATGAAAAGCAATTCGGTAGTTTGTAGTTTGTAGTTTGTAGTCTGTAGTCAGTATTTGGTCAAGATGCCATGCAATGGCTTCCCCTTCGCGGTCTTCATCAGTCGCATAATAAATTGCTCGCGCTTTTTTGGCTAGATTAGCTATTTTGCTAATTTTATCTTTTGCTTTATCAGGGATTACATAGGTAGGTTTAAAGTTATTATTAACATCAACGCCTAATTTGGTTTTTGGCAAGTCGCGCACATGACCAAAACTGGATTCAATTTTAAAGTCTTTGGTTAAAAAATTAGAAATAGTTTTAGCTTTGGTAGGAGATTCTACGATTATAAGATTCATAATTTATTTTTTTTAAGACTACCTATTAAATACAAAGACCCTGTCGCTATTATTAGGTCATTTTTTTTAACTTCTGATGTCGCTTGTCTTAAGGCATCAGATGGATCAATAAATATTTTAACTTGCCCGAGGAATTTACATTGTTGAACCGTATAATTATACATCTTTTTTAAATCTGCTGATTTTCTATGAAGTATATTATGGCGGGTTAAGTAGATTTTGTCAAAATATGGAATTAAAAGTTTGAGCATTGCCCGCCAGTTTTTGGTGTCAACTGAAGCGAAAATTAATGTCCGATTGCTCAATTGTTCTATTGCTGGATTGTTATTGAGTTGAGATAGCAGATATTTGATTTTATCAGGATTATGCGCGCCATCAAAAATAATCAAAGGGCTTTTTTTTATGATTTCCAAACGGCCGGGCAGGGGAGTATATTTGCGTATGCCATTTTGGATAGCGTTAGGTGGTATTTTTAAAATTTCAGCCGTTTTGATAGCTATAATTTTATTAATTTCCAAATTTTCTAATTTTTTAATTTCATTTTTCGTGATACTTATCAATTTAGCATTTTTTTTCTTAGCTTCTTTTTTGATTACTTGCAGTATTTTACCTTTAATTTTTGGCCCAACTAAAACTTTGCTTCCTTTTTTGATTAGCCCGGCTTTTTCATAGGCAATATCGCTTAACTTTGGCCCGATCAGATGTTCATGATCATAGCCGATGCTTGTGATAATCGCGAGGCGATTTTGAGGAATAATGTTAGTGGCGTCGTAGCGGCCGCCACATCCTGCTTCTAATATTACATAGTTGCACTTTTCTTGTTGGAAGTATAATAAAGCGATAGTTAATACTATTTCAAAATAAGAAGGAAGTCCATAAGGTGAAGTTAGAATCGTTTTTTCTAAATATGGTTTAAGAAATTGGGTAAGAGAGTCAAATGTAAGTGCAGGGATGAAAAGAGTCTGAATTTTTAATGGTTTAGAACTTATTTTTTCAGCAGTCTTCATTCTCTCATAAACCTCAACAACATGCGGAGAATTATAAAAACCTACTTTATAGCCGGCGCATGCTAAAATACTTTGCAGGATTGCTCCAACAGTGCCTTTGCCAGACGTGCCGGTAATATGAACAAAATTAGTGTTCAGACAAAAACGCATTAATCCTGGGATCTGTTTAATTAACCATTTAATTCGTTTTAAAAAAAAGGACGGATTTATCTGTCGGCGCGAGTGCATGTAGTCAATTTGGGGAATGTTAGAGAGAGATTCAAGAAATTGAGGAGAGGTCATAAGAAATTAAAAATTTTATATAATTACATACTGTCCTCCTCCCACATTTTTTACCATTCCCTTAATTTCCATTAAGGTTAAAGCAGAGTTTACTTCTTGAGCTGAAAGCTCAACGCGTTTAATCAGGAGATCAATAAAAGTCGGTTCTTTTGATAGATTATCATAAATTTTTTGTTGAATAGGAGAGGAAGGAAGCACTTTTCTTGTTTGAATATATTGTTTAGCTTTTTGCAAATTTAATTCAGATAAAATATCCATGGCATTAGTGGTTAGTTTAGCGCCTTGTTTAATTAGATTATTTGTCCCTTCTGAATTTTTATTGTAAATACTGCCTGGTACGGCAAAGACATCTCTGTTTTGCTCAAGGGCGTGAGACGCTGTAATTAATGAACCGCTTTTTAAAGTAGCTTCGGTTATTAAAACAGCTTGAGCTATCCCGGATATAATGCGGTTGCGGCGAGGAAAGTTTTGTTTTAAAGGAGGAGTATGAATAGGAAATTCAGAAAGCAGAGCTCCGCGATGTTCAAGTATTTGTTGGGATAGCGAATAGTTGAGAGATGGATATATTTTATCTAAACCGTTTGCCAGGATAGCTATTGTTGGGGTTTGCGCTTTAATACAAGCTGTATGCGCTAAGCCGTCTACGCCTAATGCCAGTCCGCTTACAATAACTATTTTATTTAAAGCAAGATCATAAACAATTTCTTCAGTCACTTGTTTGCCGTATAGGCTAATTTTACGAGATCCAACTACAGCTATGCGAAAAGGAAAATTTGGACTCAAGGTTCCTTTTATGTAAAGTATGGGCGGAGGTACGGGAATCTGAAGCAGTAGTTTGGGGTAGTCGCTGTCATCTTGAGATAAAATCCTTATATTTAATTTTTCTAACTTTTCCCATTCCAGTTCTGGATTGATAGATTTTCGTTCATATAGGAAAGCATCTATGACATTGGATGGCAATGCAGTGATTTTTAGTTCAGATATAGTGGCTTCCCATATTTTTGCGGCATTATTTTTGAAACTTGCAAGCAGGTGTTTAATCCTTTTTGGTCCCAGCGATGAAATTAAATTAAGGGCATTGAGATAAATATTTTGCATGTTTTTTTAAAAGTTTGTATAAGGCTGGCAAAAAGTCAAATTATTTGATATACTTACTCTGGTGGGGAATGACATTATGGTTTTTTAGTCCCCTTGTATTCTTTGATTGCTGTTATTACTTTGGAGTCCTTTTTTAAATCTTCTATAAATAGTATATGGTTCCTATTGATGCGCATTTCGTCTTTAGGTCCATGCAGTTCTGAACCTAATTTGATTAAAGAAAAAGTATCGGATGGCGTATTTAAAGTATCGGTTGAAGTTTTAGGCTCACCATTATATTGTAAAGCGCGTAAAGTTGTGAAATAATAAATATCGGATAAAATAACTTCTTCTTGGTTTTGATTAACAATGCGTCCAAAATAGATCTGGTCATTCGTTAAAAAAATGGCTTGATATTCGCCTTGTGGTTCTCGCAAGATTATTCCCTTGGATAAGCCTT
>JBBTVS010000013.1:0-1048 GCA_038078695.1 Patescibacteria group bacterium | reverse complement strand
TTGAACAAAGATTATACATCCTCACTCTCAAGGATATGCTTAAACTCAATAAGTTTATCAATAGTAAATAACGGAGTTTCCTCTGCGGTGCGCGGAAGATCGCTGGCAAATTTCCCATTCTTAAACCATACTGTCCTAAATCCAAGCGCGTTGCCTACTGGAATATCTGTTTGAGCGCGATCGCTGATTAAATAACTCCTTGTTTTATCTGGCGGATATAAAAATAATAACTGTTTAATATCTTTTATGTTCTTCTCCTCACTTTCAATTACTGCTTGGAAGTACTCGCTAATTGCCAATTTATTTAACTGCTCTTTAATCGGCATCTCTCCAGCTTTGTTTTTTGAAAATAAGATACCTTTGTAACCTTTTTGGTGTGCATAAATAAGGACATCCATAGCGTCTTTAATAAGAGCTCTAGCGTCTGGATCATAAATGGTCCGATTGAAATCCCAAATAATAATTTTATGAAAAATCTGTTCCATAACGGCATTAGCACAAAAAATTATTCCAGCAGCCATTTCCATAAGGGAATAAATTTAATAATCTTGCCGTTAATTTCCTCTTCTGCTAAATAATCGCCTGTAATCATCAACAAGTCATTGCATTTCAGCTCTTTGCTGGCTTTAAGTAATGATTTTAACTCTCGCCTTTTCGTTTCTATATCATTCAGCTGCCAGCAAACCTGAATCAACTGGTGAATCTTTGATGATTCTTTAACCACAAAATCCACTTCGCGATGTAAGCTGTCTTTCCAATAATAGGTTTCTAAATTTTGGTTTTTGGCTTTGCGGCGCTTTAATTCTAAAAAAACCGAATTTTCAGCCAATCTGCCCAAATTTTCACTGAAATTAAAACCAATAAAATTAACCAGCCCTGTGTCAACAGCATAGATTTTTCTGGGGCTTTTCTCTTGCTCTTTAACCTTAAAGGAAAATCTTTTAAGTAAGGATATTAAATAAGCAGAGTTTAAATAATTAGAAAATTTTTCAACCGTATCGTCCGCTATCATAAGAAAGTTGCCTAATGAATGAAAAGTAGTGGAGCT
>JBBTVS010000012.1:0-47482 GCA_038078695.1 Patescibacteria group bacterium | reverse complement strand
ATTCCTATAGAAATCAAAACAACAACAGGAGCTTATAAAGTTAGAAAGCAATTTTTTAATGCTATATCTTTAAGAATATCCAGCTTTGTTTATCTTTACCCTGATTTAACTTTTGATAGTGCGATAATGAATAATTTTTATAAAACTTGCGGAAAACTTGCAAAAGCAAAATTAACAACTCAAGAGGATATAACTGTAGCAAATCAAACTTTAGACCATGTTATTGATGTTATAGAAACGCACATACAAAATCAGAAATAAACAATTTTAAATTTTGAATTTTGCATTTTGAATTTTGCATTTTGAATTTTAAATTTATTCCATGTCTACTCCATCTACCACCAAAACCACTGTCTTTTCTCATATTGAGGCTTTAAAAACTCCTGATTTTGATTCCATTCGGCTCCGTTTGGCCTCGCCGGAAAATATCAGGGACTGGTCCCATGGCGAAGTTTTAAAGCCGGAAACCATCAATTATCGCACGCAAAAACCGGAAATGGATGGTTTATTTTGCGAACGGATCTTTGGTCCTTCTAAAGATTGGGAGTGCTATTGCGGTAAATATAAAAGAGTCCGGTATAAAGGCGTGATTTGCGATAAGTGCGGCGTAGAAGTTACCAGATCTTTAGTGCGCAGAGAGCGCATGGGCAGTATTGAATTGGCATCTCCAGTCTCCCACATTTGGTTTGCCAGAGGCGTTCCTTCTATCATAGCGATGGTTTTAGGCATCTCCATTAATGAGTTGGAGAAAGTTTTATATTTTGCTAATTTTATAATTACTTTTGTTGACGAAAAATTAAAAAAGGAAGCTATGGTCCAAATAGAGCATGAATATAAAACTAAAGCTAAAGGTCTTAAGAAGTCTTTACAAGATAGGATAAGATCAATTCAGGCAAAGGATAAAGAAGCTAATCAGAAAGAGATAAACAGAACGCAAAAATTGGAAGCGATGAAATTAAATGAGCTTGACCAGGCTTATTATACTGCTAAAACAGATTTAAATAATCTTAAGGTATATAAAATTATTTCTGAGATAGAATATCAAAATTTGTCTTTAAAATACGGACATGTTTTTGTTGCCGGCATTGGCGCTGAAGCAATTCAAGAACTTTTAGGCAAGGTTGATTTACAAACGGAAATTAGCAAGATTCAAGCTAAGAAGGTAAAAAATAAAATTGGCGCGATGAAGATTGACCGTCGTTTGCACGTGCTTTCAGCTTTTGCTCAGAATCAATTGCGTCCTGAATGGATGATTTTAACGGTTCTCCCAGTAGTTCCGCCGGATTTGCGTCCGATGGTGCAGTTAGACGGCGGCCGTTTCGCTGCCAGCGATTTAAATGACCTTTACAGGAGGGTAATTAATCGAAATAATCGTTTAAAAAGATTAAAAGATTTGGGCGCGCCAGAGGTAATTCAAAGAAACGAAAAAAGAATGTTGCAGGAAGCTGTGGATGCTTTAATTGACAACTCAGCCCGCCGAGGAAAGACAGTAACCGCCTCCACCGGGCAAAAACGAGTTTTAAAATCTATCGCTGATATGCTAAAGGGCAAACAAGGCCGATTTAGAAAAAACTTATTAGGCAAAAGAGTGGATTATTCAGGGCGCAGTGTGATTGTGGTAGGTCCTAGATTAAAATTAAATCAATGCGGTTTGCCTAAAATAATGGCATTAGAGCTTTTCCGGCCTTTTGTCATCAGCAAGCTGATAGAAAGAGAAATTGTGCACAATGTGCGCAGCGCCAATCGTTTTATAGATACGGGCGCACCTGAAGTTTGGGATGTTTTAGAGGAAATCGTTGCCAATGTTCATGTTTTATTGAATCGCGCGCCGACTTTGCATCGCTTAGGCATTCAAGCTTTTAATCCTGTTTTAATAGAAGGCAAGGCTATACAACTTCATCCATTAGTTTGTACTGCTTTTAATGCTGATTTTGATGGCGATCAAATGGCAGTTCATGTGCCCTTAACCAAACAAGCTAAGTGGGAAGCGGCTAATATAATGCTGTCAAGCAAAAATTTGCTAAAGCCGGCCACCGGCGATCCTATTACCGTGCCTACTCAAGATATTGTTTTAGGCTGTTATTATTTAACAACTATTCCTAAAGAAAATCAGGAGATCAAAGATATGAGGTATATTTTCGCTGGTCCAGGAGATGCTTTATTAGCTTATGAAAATAGAAGAATTAAATTGCAGGATAAAGTTTTAATTAAGATAGAAAACGATTTAAAAGAGACCAGCGTTGGGCGTATTATTTTTAATCAATTTTTGCCAAAAGAACTCGGTTTTGTAAATGGACAAATGGACAAATCGTCGCTTAAGCGGATGGTTAGCAAAATTTTAGAGCTTTGCGGCAGGGAACGCACTGCGGAGTTTTTAGATACTTTAATGCAGGGTTCGTTTAAATATTTAACTCGTTCTGGATTAACTTGGGCAAGCAACGATTTGTCGGAATTGCAAGATAAACAATCTATTTTAGAAGAAGCTCAAAGCATGGTTGATCAAATTGCAAAACAATTTACTATGGGTTTGCTGTCTCGCGAAGAAAGATACGCCAAAGTTATTGAAATTTGGGCCGAAGTAAAGGACAAAATTACTGATTCAGCCAAGCGCGCTTTAAGCGTGAATGTTTTAAATCCCGTGTATTCAATGATAGAATCTGGAGCTCGCGGCTCATGGGGGCAAACCGCGCAGATGATGGGAATCAAAGGACTTGTTACCAGCCCTTCGGGCGAAACAATTGAATTGCCTATTAAAGCCTCTTTTAAAGAAGGTTTTGATGTATTAGAATATTTTATTTCTACTCACGGAACCAGAAAAGGTTTAACAGACATAGCTTTGCGGACTGCTAACGCTGGATATTTAACTAGACGTTTAGTAGATGTGTCTCAAGATGTGGTAATAACAGAGCAGGATTGCGGAACAAAGAATGGAAAAATTATTACAAGAGCAGATAGTCTGGAAATTAATCAAACCTTGGAAAAACGTATTTTAGGCAGAGTAACTAACAAGGATGTTGCAAATAAAAATGGAGAGGTGGTTGTGCCTAAAGATACTTTAATTGATGAGGCTTATCTTGAAAAAATTAAAAGAACTGGAGTTGATGAGATAGAAATTCGTTCAGTATTAGAGTGCAAGAGCAAGAACGGAGTTTGTCAAAAGTGTTATGGCTGGGATTTGTGCTACAATGCTTTGGTGCAAAAAGGAACTGCCGTGGGGATTATAGCTGCTCAAAGCATTGGCGAGCCAGGCACGCAGTTAACTATGAGGACTTTTCATACAGGCGGCGTGGTTGGCGCTGATATTACTCAAGGGTTGCCCCGGGTAGAAGAGCTTTTTGAAATAAGAACAATTAAAAAACCAGCTGTGCTGGCTCCTTTTGCCGGAAAAGTAAGAGTCATTAAAGAAGAAGAGAGCCAATCTGTAGAGGTGTGCAGCCAAGACGAAAAAAATAAGAAACTTTATAAAGTGCCCTCTGATTTAATAATTTTGGTGCAAGATAAGGATTTGGTGAGCCAAGGTCAGCCTTTAACAGAAGGCTCCTTGGATTTAAAAGAGTACTATATTCTTAATGGCAGAGAAGCTGTTCAAAGATACATTATTAAAGAAGTCCAGCTCATCTATTCTTCCCAAGGACAAGATCTTAATGATAAGCATATTGAGATTATTTTGAGGCAATTATTTTCTCGCGGCAAGGTTCTAGACGCTGGCGATACTGATTTAATTCCCGGAGACATTATCAAGGTTTCAGATATAAAAAAGACTAATGAGCGATTAAAGAAAGGCAAAAAGCCTGCTAAATTTGAGAGATTATTTTTAGGAATGACTAAAGCGGCTTTAAATACCAGTTCTTTCTTGTCCGCGGCTTCTTTCCAGCAAACTTCTCATATTTTAATTAACGCGGCTATCACTGGTCAAATAGACCGGCTTTGCGGGCTGAAAGAAAATGTTATTATCGGCCGCTTAATACCTGCCGGCACCGGCTTTGTAGAATATCATAATGAACGACAAATCAATTAAGATCATCCAATCAATAACTAGCCAACACATAACCACAGCAGAACAACTTTCCCGCGCCAAACGTCAGCTTGCGCGGGATTTTAATATCGGGATTGTAAACAATAATTGGCTGTTGAAAATTTATCGCGAATGTTTAGCTGTTAATAAAATTAAAGTTGAGCCGCGGTTGGAGGATTTATTGATTAAGCGCCGTGTGCGAACTTTGTCAGGCGTCGCGCCGGTCGCAGTAGCCGCTAAACCTTATCCTTGTCCGGGCCGCTGTATCTACTGTCCAAGCAATGCCTTAATGCCAAAAAGCTATTTGCCTTCCCAGCCGGCGGCTGCGCGCGCTTTGCGTTTTAAATATAGTCCTTTTAGACAGGTACAGGGGCGCATGCAAGCCTTTTATAATAACGGCCATAAATTGGAGAAGGTTGAACTGCGAATTTTAGGAGGAACTTGGAGCGCGTATCCGCGCAAGTATCAAAGTTGGTTTATTAGGGAATTGTATAGAGGGTTAAATAATTTTTCAATTTCTAATTTCCAATTTTTAATTTCTAATCAAATCCCAAATCCTAAATCCCAAATAAAAGCAGTGGGTCAGAGGTTAACAGAATTACAAAGAAACAATGAAACCGCTCAACATCGCTGCGTTGGTCTATCAATAGAAACAAGACCAGATTATATTACTTTAGAAGAAATAAAGCAGCTACGAAAGTTTGGGGTGACAAAAGTTGAGTTAGGGATCCAGCATTTGGATCAAAAAGTGCTTGATTTGATCAAACGGGATCAAACTAAAAATGATGTACTGCGCGCAACTAAATTGCTTAAAGATGCTGGTTTTAAAATTTGCTATCATATTATGCCTAATTTGCCTGGTTCAACTGCTAAACTGGATTTGCAAACATTTAAAGAGCTGTTTGACGATCCAAATTTGCGGCCTGATCAATTAAAGATATACCCTTGCGTGGTTTTAAAAAATACGCCGCTTTATCGCCGGTGGAAGCAGGGCAAATATAAAACTTACAATGATAAAACATTGATTGGCCTTTTGGCGCAGATGAAAAAATTTGTGCCGCCTTATGTGCGCATTGAACGGATTTATCGCGATGTGCCATCTTGCGATATTGTTGAAGGATGCAAGCACATAAATATTAGAGAGATGGTGCAGGCGCAGATGAATTATACTTGTACATGCATCAGGTGCAGAGAAGTAGGCAATCAATTCAAAATTCAAAATGCAAAATTTAAAATGAAAATGCAAAATGCAAAATTATTTATAGATAAATATAACGCGTCGGGCGGCATAGAATATTTTATCTCTTTTGAGAGTGCAGATCGACAAATTTTATATGCTTTTACGCGCCTGCGATTTCTGTCAGGAGATCTTAAAAGTCAACTGCCAATTTTGCGTCATGCTGCCTTAATTCGCGAACTTCATACATATGGTTCGCCTGCTCCGCTAAATTCTAAATTCCAAATTTTAAATTCCAAATTCGCGCAACACCGCGGCTTAGGCAAAAGGCTTTTGCATCATGCTGAAAAAATTGCCAAATCTGCCGGTTATGATAAACTCACAGTGATATCAGGGGTTGGAGTAAGAGAATATTATAGAAAATTAGGATATAAGCTGGAGGAAAAATGGGGTTATATGATTAAAAATATTTAGACTAATATGTCCGCTCTATTAAACAAAAAAATACTTATTATAATCGCTCCGCAGGGATTTCAAGATAAAGAATACGGCGATACGCGCCAAGTTTTAGAGGAACAAGGCGCGCAAATTATTGTTGGCTCTTTAAAATTAGGAGAAGCTTTAGGCAATTTAGGAGCTAAAGCAAAAATTGATATTTTAGCGGAAGACGCTAATCCAGATAATTTTGACGCCGCGGCTTTTATCGGAGGCCAAGGCATGGTAGAATTAGTAGAAAGAGAAGAGTTTACTGATTTAGCGCGCCGATTTTACGAAAATAATAAATTAACTGCCGCAATCTGCATTGCTCCAATGATATTAGCTCACGCTCAAATTCTGCAAGGCAAAAAAGCGACAGTCTGGCCCGAGGCTAAAAAAAATTTGATTGCATTGGGCGCAAATTATACCGCAAAGCCAGTAGAAGTTGACGGCAAAATTATCACAGCTAACGGCCCCAAAGCCGCTTCTGCCTTTGGCAAAGCAATAGCAAAAATTTTAACATCGAACTCTTAAGCGAGTAATGTCAAATTTATGAATTATGATTTATGAATTATGACTTACGACATCACAACCGTCGGCACAGCTACTATTGATACTTTTTTAGAAGCAGTTGATATTTGTTATCACAAAGACAAAAAGAGAAAAGAAAATTTTTACTGCTTTCCGGTTGGCGGCAAAGTACCGATTCAAAATTTAGAACAGCATATTGGAGGAAACGCCGCAAACGCTGCTGTTGGTTTTAGCCGTCTAAAATTAAAAACCGCAATTATAACTTCTTTTGGTTTTGACAGTCGCTCTCGCGAAATAATCAATCATCTTAAAGCAGAAAAAATATCCGTAAAATATTGCAATTTTGATGAACAATCCGCTGTTAATTTGTCTTACATTCTAGATTGGCGCAAAGATAAAAATGACCGCGTAATACTATCTTATCATCAGCCTAAAAATTTTAAAAAAATAAAATGGCCAAAAACTAAATGGATCTATTTAGCTTCTTTGGGCCAATATTATAAATTAACGGCTAAGCAATTGCCGGCCGGGCCTAAAATTATCTTTAATCCAGGAGAGCGCGAGCTTAAACTCGGCGCAAGGGCTCTTTTGCCGGTGTTGCGCAAAACTGAAATTTTAATTTTAAACAAGCAAGAAGCGGAAATGTTGTTGAATGTCGCGCCAAGCCGCAATTATATTTTCTTGCTTAATATTTTGCTTAAATTAGGACCTAAAATAACTGTAATAACCGATGGTAAAGCCGGCGCTTGGGCTAAAAATCAAGAAACTAAAGAGATAGCTTCTGCGCGCGGATTAAAAGAGAATCCGAAAGAGGTAACTGGCGCGGGCGATGCTTTTTCCAGCGGCTTTGCGGCCGGCTATATCAATAATAAAAAATTAACAGACTGTCTGCTCTGGGGCGCATTAAACGCCGGCTCCTGCATTAAGCAGATTGGAGCGTGGAATGGACTTTTGACCTTAGCGCAGATGGAATCGGAGTTCAAAAATTTTAAAATTATGGCAAGATTTAATTAGTCTCCAAACACTTGAGCCGTAAAAACATAAAGTTCGGCATCAGGATTTTTCCAGTAGCTATGAGGCAGGCCGGCTTTATGAACGCATAAGGCATCCATAAATTCGTCAAGCCCCCAATTATTTTCCGCGGCCACTTGAGGCAGGAAAACGCCTCTATGCAAGCCTTGCCGCACCTCTACCCCATGTCTGCCGATTTCAATTTCCCGCCAGTCCCGCGCTCTTTTTAAAGGGCTTAAAACAGAGATTTCATATTCAAGTTCAGGCAATTCTTTTTTTTGAACCGGCGAAAATCGGCTGTCGCAAAAAGCCGCCGCTATAGCCATTTGAGACACTGTTTTGTACAGCGGTTTATTAGGCTCAAACACTCCAATGCAGCCTCGCAGAGTCCCATGCTTTTTTAGAGTTACAAAAGCGCCCAATTGTTTATTTAAGATAGGAGAATTTTCATTAAATTCAGGAACAGCGCCGCGAGTTATATGTGATTCCACTGATTGCCTGGCGATTTCAATAAGCTTTTTTTGATTCTGCCCGTCAATTTTAAAATTCTGATTTTGGCTGATAAAGATTATGGAGCCGTAGCCCACTACTTCTAATTTATCGCCAATCTCTGTATCGCCGGAATTCGCATATTTTAATAGTTTGATATCGCGAGCTTGCATAATGCCGGCAGTTTCCATCACCACTTCCACAGCTTGTTGTCCGCACAGGCAAGTGGCTAAATTTGGAATATTTCTTTGTTCTAAATTATAAACAGTCTGACGCAGTTTACTGATTTGCCCTGATAAAATTGCATGGTTAACTTTTTCGTCAGCAAAATTAGCTTGATCATAAATTGGATAATGAGATAAATCAGAGCTGGCTATGATGATTGTATCATTATCAATTTGTTGAGCTAACGCTCTGCTTGCTTGTTCTAATTCATCATCAGTTAATTGATTGACTAATACAGGCAAAATTTTAAAATCATCTAAAACTGTTTGCAAAAACGGCAGCTGTATTTCTAATGAATTTTCCTGCTGTTTGTGCGGTAAGGAGTCAATTTTGAATAAATCGCTTGATTTAACCAGTTTATCGCGCAAATCAGCATTTAGCGCTGTTTTGCCTAAAGGCGTCTGCCAATAATCGCTGTCATCAATTGCCAAGCCAGTTAGGGAATAGCGGTGGCTTGGACCAATGATAATAATAGTAATAGATTTTTTTCTAATATTTTTAAAGAGTGCTTTATATCCGTAAGCTGCCACAGCTCCTGAATAAACGAGCCCTGCATGAGGAGAAATCAAAGCCTTGATATCTCCAGTAATTTTCGGCGTTCGGGATTGATTTAAAAACTTTGCGATTAGTTGCCGCAGTTCTTTTGGATCAGCCGGATAAAAAGAGCCGGCCAAAAGCGCTGGCCGAATTGTTATCTTGCTATGTTTTTTGGATTTAGTTATCATAAAGATGTTATGAAAAAAGCTATTTTATACGAACAATTAAATAATGATTTAGTTCACCCGCCAAAAAGAATGCCTTTTAGGCGGGTAAAATGCACTGCCTGTGCGCATTATTGTTATATTAAGCCAAACAATACAGGAGTTTGCGGCGTTAGAAAAAATATCAAAGGCGATCTATTTTTGCTTGTCTACGGCCGTCCTATAGCCGTAAACATTGATCCAATAGAAAAGAAGCCGTTATTCCATTTTTTGCCTGGGACTCAAATTTTTTCGCTTGGCACTGTGGGTTGTAATTTTGAGTGCGATTTTTGCCAGAATTGGGATATTTCGCAAGTTAACAAAGGCCGGCAGTCAATCGGCGCGGAACAACTTGGACAAGATTGGCCAGCTGAGAAAATCATAAATTATTGCGCAGAAAATCAAATTCCATCCGTCGCTTACACTTATAATGAGCCGACCATATTTGCCGAATATGCTTATGATGTTATGCGCTTGGGCCACAGGCGCGGGATTAAAAATGTTTTTGTTTCCAATGGATACAGCTCCCCGGAAACTTATAAATTGATAACTCCTTATTTGGACGCGATAAATATAGATCTTAAAAGTTTTAGAGCCGACTATTATCAAAAGATATGCAAGGCTAATATCAAACCAGTATTAGATAACATCAAAAAGATATTTGATTTAGGGATTTGGATAGAAGTAACAACCTTAATTATTCCGGGTAAAAACGACTCAGAGCAGGAGTTAAGGCAAATTGCCGAGTTTTTAGCAAAAATTGACGTTAACATTCCTTGGCACATTTCCCGTTTTTTTCCGCAGTATAAGATGGCTGACGGCTTGCGGACTCCAATCAGCACATTAGAGCATGCTTATAAAATAGGCAAAGAAGCTGGTTTGCATTATGTTTACGTTGGTAATTATCCGAGGATAGATTTGGAATCAACTTATTGTCCAGAGTGCGAAAAAGTTGTGATTGAAAGAAGCGGATATTTAGTTTGCGAATCGCATATTAAAGATGGTCATTGCGCGCATTGCGGATGCGTGATCAAGGGCGTGTGGACATGAGTTATTCAGCTATAAAAAATTGTATCTTATCCACGCTTAAAAATCAATGATATGTTATTCATCAAGTACGCAACCTTGACTCTGCCTGCCAAACCGTGCTATGTTTTAAATATCAATCCCGAGCACTCCGGGACAAAAGATATTAACTTTCAACCGCTATTTTGGTGCTTAACTCGAATAGTCGGGAATAAATATGCTAACCAAAAGAATCAAAGATAAAATAATAGCAAGTTTTAAAACACATAAAAGCGATACAGGATCAGCGCCGGTGCAAATCGCGCTTTTAACTCGAGAAATAGAGTCTTTAACTCAACATTTGCGCCTGCATAAAAAAGATTATTCTTCTAGGCGCGGGCTGATTAAGAAAGTATCTCAAAGAAGAAGACTGCTTAAATTTTTAAGGCAAGATGCGCCGGAACAGTTTGAAAAAGTAATTAAAAAGTTAAAATTGCGCAGGCCGGCGGAAATTACGGTTATAGAAGAAGATATTAAGCAGGAAGAGAAAGAAAACGGAGTAGCAGAAGTTTTGCTTGTCGCGGAAGAGGAGAAGGAAAAAGTAGGCTCTTAAATTATGAACAGGGTCCAAAAGGCCCTGTTTTAGATTGTAATTAAAGTGTTGTCGGCGGTTTGTTTTTTAAATATGCTGAAGTTAGCCGCTCAAGAGTTCGATTGCTTGATCGCTTGATTGTTTAAGTAAATAAATCGAGCCATAGAGCAATTGAACATAAGCGGCTTTAGCAAACAATATTGTCGATCATACTTAAAAAATAGTGTCCAACATCAAAAAATGGTCCACAGAGTGGGCCGGAAGAGAGCTCGTAATAGAGGCAGGAAAATATGCGAGTCAAGCGCACGCAGCCTGCACTTGTCGCTATGGCGATACCGAGGTTTTAGCAACCGTGGTTCAAAGCTCAAAACAAAGAGAAGGGATAGATTATTTTCCTTTAATGGTTGATTACGAAGAAAGATTATATGCCGCCGGCAAAATTAAAGGGTCTCGTTTTGTCAAAAGAGAAGGCCGTCCAAGCGACGAGGCCATTTTGATTTCTAGGATGATAGACAGAGCTATTCGTCCTTTATTTAAAGATGAGAGCAGACTGGATATCCAAGTAATTTTAACTGTTTTCTGCATTGATGAGGAAAATGGTCCGGATATTCCGGCTTTTATTGCCGCCTCCTGCGCCTTAGCTTTATCCGGCCTTGATTGGCAAGGGCCAATATCCGGCATTAGAATCGGTTTAATCAATAATGAATTAGTTTTTAATCCGTCTTGCTCCGCGAGAGAAAAATCAGATTTAGATTTGGTTGTTGCTTCTACTTTAGATAATAAAGTTATTATGATAGAAGGAGAGGCTAAGGAAGTAAAAGAAGAGGAAATTTTAAGAGCGATAGAGCAAGCAAAGAAACATAATCAAAAAATTATTAAGTTGATCTCTGACATTCAAGCTGAGATAGGCAAGCCTAAAATAGAACTTGCGGCAGTGGAAGATCTGGAGCCGGAAGTATTCGGTATGGCGGATAAATTTTTAAGCAAAGAGATTCCCAAAGCGCTGTTTAATCATTCAAAAGATTCTAAGAAAGACCGCATTCTAGCAATTGCCAAGGCAGAAGAAGAACTAAATTTGCATTTAACTGATCAGCAAGTTGGCAAAGAGAAGCGGGAAAAAGCGCAGAAATTGGTAAAAAAATATGCGGAGCGCGCTATTTCTCAAGCTATTATAAAAGAAAGCTATCGGGTTGACGGGCGCAAGTTAGACGAGATTCGCCCTCTAAAATTTGAAGTGGGACTTTTTCCCCGCACCCATGGCTCTGCTCACTTTTCCCGAGGCGAAACGCAAGTAGTCTCTGTGGTTACATTAGGTTCACCGGGCGATGTTTTGCATTTGGACACTATGGAGACCGAGTCCAAACAGCGATATATGCATCATTATAATTTTCCTCCTTATTCTGTTGGAGAGGTAGCTCCTTTGCGCGGGCCTGGCCGGCGCGATATTGGCCACGGCGCTTTGGCAGAAAAGGCTCTGCGGGCAGTATTGCCGGTTCCCGAAGAATTCCCTTATACAATCAGGGTGGTTTCAGAAGTGCTAAGTTCTAACGGCTCTTCTTCTATGGCTTCTGCCTGCGGATCCTCTTTAGCTTTGATGGATGCCGGCGTGCCGATTAAAAGCGCGGTTGCGGGCATTGCTATAGGTCTGTGTTCGGACAATCAAGGCAATTATAAAATAATTACTGATCTGCAGGATTTGGAAGATGGATCAGGCGGCATGGATTTTAAGATTTGCGGCACAGGAGCCGGCGTTACCGCCATTCAAATGGATACTAAAACTAATGGCTTGTCAGATGATATCGTGCGGGAGACTTTTAATCAAGCGCGCCAAGCATTAAATCAGATTTTAGCGGAAATGAGCAAAGTTATTCCGGCGCCGCGGCCCGAGCTTTCTCCTTATGCTCCGCGCATTTATACTTTGCACATTGATCCGGAAAAAATTGGATTAGTAATAGGTCCGCAAGGCAAAACTATCAATAAAATTATTGATGAAACCGGCGTAGACATTGACATAGAAAAAGACGGTACAGTATTAATTACAGCAGTTGATCAAAAGAGCGCGGAAGCGGCGATTAAGTCTGTAGAGGATTTAACGCGCGAAATAGAAGTTGGCCAAGTTTACGAGGGCAAGGTTTCCCGTATTTTAAATTTTGGCGCTATGGTGGAAATAACTCCAACTCACGAAGGTTTAGTTCATGTTTCTAATTTATCCAATAATTATGTTGGCAGAGTAGAAGATGTTGTTAAATTAGGCGATTCTTTAAAAGTAAAAGTGATAGAAAAGGATGATTTGGGCAGGATTAATTTAACCGTAGAAGGCGTTAAACCCAAGCCGGCAGGGCCAAGAAGAAACGATCGGAATAGACATAATAATTTTAGATAGGCATGCATAAAAAAATAGTCATTGTAGCTGGAATTTTGGTTGTATTTATTGTCGCCGGCATTATTATAATTCACAGATTATTTTTGGAAAATAATAAGTTATTGATAGATTATTTGCCGGCAGAGACTGATTTTTGGTTTTGGCGGAGAAATGATGGTTTTAGCGATAAATCAAAAGATGTGTTGAAGCAATTAGGCGCAGACGCTAACATTGTCGCTGCTTTGCAAAATCAACCAGGAGAAATCGTTGTTTATTATTTAAAAGGCAGTTGGTTTAAATTGGAAAATTTGGGCAAAAAAATAGACTTCATGGAAGAGGAAGGGGCGGACATTGTCGGTTTTCTAAGCCAGAATTATGTTGGCGAGCGTTTGGCTGGGTTTGAATTTATATTTAAGCCCTTGCCCTACTATTTTGCGCTTAAACAAACAGAGAATGCTTTACATTTTTCCTTTATTCATCAAGATAAGTTTAATCTTAAACAATTGACTGTTTTTCAACCGAAAAAATATCCGCCAGAGTTTTTAAATAATGATGCTGTTATTTTGGCGGCTAAACTGCAAGATCAGACTTTATCAAATTCCATAGTTGATACTCTTAAAAATAACATTGTAAATTTCACAGCCTTTGATTTTCCTGTGGTTATTTCCAAAACCCTGCCTGATCAAACAATTATAACCGAGAAAAAGGTAAAGCCCGAATTATTCTCTTGGCAGGAATTTAGTCCTTATGCTTATCAATTGCGATTGAATCAGCAAGAGGTAGATATGCTTAAATTAAGGGATCAATTAGAAACTTTTAGTTCTAATTATAATTATTATCAAGACGACAAAATAGCAATTTTTGCGCTTAACAATGATTGGTCAAAAACCGCTATTTTGAATAATATCAATTCAGCTAATTTTTTTTATCTAAATTTATTAGCTGATGCCGATCTTGCGGAGATAATGGGAAAAAGCGAAGCTTTAAAATGGTTGCAGAATTTAGAAGCAAAGAGTATCATGATATATGATGATGGAGTAGTTATGCAGGGAGAACTAAAATTTAACAACTTATGATCATAACAACTAAACAGCTGTTTAAAATCGCTTATTCAAAGTTTGCCGTTGGCGCTTATAATATCAATAATTTAGAGCAGTGCATTGGATTGTTCCGCGGCAGTCTTGATTCCCAAGCGCCGTTTATTATTCAAATTTCCAAAGGAGCGCGGGACTATACGGACAAATCTATGTTAGAGGCGATAATCCGCGCCGCTGATAAGTTATTTCCAGAGGCGGTTTTTGCGGTGCACTTGGATCACGGCGATGAAGAAACATGCTGTGATTGCATTGATTCCGGCTTTTACAGCTCCATAATGATTGACGCCAGCGCAGAGGAATTTGAAAAAAATATTGAGATCGTCAAGCGCGTTGTTGGCCGCGCTCACAAGAAAGATATTACTGTTGAAGCAGAGCTTGGCGAGCTTGGCGGAGTGGAAGAAAACATCGCGGTTGATGAACAAAACGCGCATCTTACTGATCCAAATCAGGCAAAAGAATTTGTTGAGCGCACTGATTGTGATTCTTTGGCTGTGGCTATCGGCACTTCCCATGGCGCTTATAAATTTACAGGCTCCCTTGGCTTGCATTTTGATCGCATAGCTGAAATTCAAAAGCGCCTGCCAGGGTTTCCTTTGGTGATGCATGGCTCGTCCAGCGTGCCTCAAGAAGAGGTTGACCGCATCAATAAATACGGCGGCAAATTAGAAGGCACCAAAGGCGTTGATGAAAACGATTTTGCAAAAGCCGTGCCCTTGGGCGTCGTAAAAGTTAATATTGATACGGACGGCCGTTTGGTTTGGACAGCGGTTCATCGCAAGCACTTGATTGAAAACCCGGAAAACATTGATTTTAGAAAGCCGGGCAAAATTTTTATGGAAGAATACGGTAAGTTTATCGCGCGCAAAAACGAGAAGCTAGGCTCTGCTGGAAAGCTGGAACAGGTTGCGGCAAAGAATTAAATAAGTAGCCCTGTCCTCTCCCGCACCTCTTCTAAAGTCGCCTGCGCTATGGCGCGGGCTTTTTTTGTCCCTTCAAATAAAATTTCGCCTACTTGATCCGGCTTTTTTTCTAATTCTGCGCGTTTTTCTTGAATTGGCTTTAAGATTTTAGTAATTTCTTGCGCCAATATTTCTTTCAGTTCTTGGTATTTTAAATTTTGACTATTATACGCCGCTTTAAGATTATCATAAATTTTGCGATCCGAAGCAAAAATATCAAGCAAAGTAAAAAGGTTTGCAACTCCATGGCTCATTTCGCCGCTATCGCCGACATCAGTAACCGCTGACATTATTTTTTTGCGTACCGTAATCTCATCGTCAGACAAAGCAATATAATTTTTCTCGCCTTTGCTTTTGCTCATTTTAGCGGTTGGTTCGGTTAAACTCATTACTCGCGGAGTGGGCGTCAGAAGTACTTTAGGCTCTGGAAAAGTGTCGCCGAAGCAATTGTTAAATTTGCGGGCTATGTCTCTGGTTATTTCCACATGCTGCGTTTGGTCCTCGCCTACCGGCACAGTGTCAGATTTATAGATTAAAATATCCGCGGCCATCAAAATTGGATAAGTAAAAAGGCCTGCGTTAATTTGGTCGTATTGGCTTTTTTTTTCTTTAAATTGATGCATGCGCTGAAGTTCTGCAATCGGCGTCAATGTCGCAAAAATCCAGCTTAAATACGTATGTTCCTGAATATGCGATTGGATAAAAGTAGTTGATTTATTTGGATCAAGTCCGCAGGCTAAATAATCAAGAATTAAATTTTTGATGCGATTGGACAATTTTTTAGCGTCAAATTTTTCGCTCATAGCGTGCAGATCAGCAATCATAAAAAAGCATCTGTAATGCCCCAAGTTCTGCAAATCAACCCAATTTTTTAAAGCGCCCAAATAGTTGCCAATGTGCAGACTGCCTGTCGGGCGCATGCCGGAGAGAATCGTATTCATAATGTCAAATTTCAAATGTCAAATTTCAAATCAAATCCAAATTTCAAATGTCAAAAAGTTTTAGTTATATTGATTATTTGACATTTGACATTGATTTGACATTTGGATTTTGACATTTGATATTTCAAAAAGATTACACTTCAATCACCACTGGCAGTATCATTGGTCTTCTTTCAGTCTTTTGGAATAAAAATGTGCCGATTTCATCGCGCAAGGCGGTTTTAAGCGATGACCAATTTTTGATATGCCCTACAGAAGTGTGATCTTTAACTATTGCCCTTACTTTTTTTCGGGTTTCCAAGAGCAGTCCTTTGGATTCGCGCAGATATACAAAACCGCGGGAGATAATGTCCGGGGAGCCGACTAATTCCAAAGTTTTATTGTCAACCGTTACTATTACCACAAACATGCCGTCTTGGCTCATTAATTGCCGATCCCGCAACACGATATTGCCCACATCGCCTACGCCCAGACCATCTACCATTACATAATTGGATGGCAATTTTTCTTTACTAATGCGTCCTTTGATCGGAATGCGAAGATTAGTAAAGGTATCTTTTAGAGCAGCTTCTATTGTCGCAGGATTAGTATCTTTAATAAATTCGGCAATTTGGCCATTGCTCATTATCATAATATTTTCTTCCGGCATGCCCAATTCTCGCACAGTCTGCGCTTGCTGCTCCAGCATATACCTCTGGCCGTGGACAGGTATAAAATAGCGCGGCTTGGCCAAAGATAGCATAATTTTTTGCTCTTCTTGATACGCGTGGCCTGATACGTGTACGCCTAATATTTTATTGTAAACTACGCGAGCCCCTAATCTAAACAATGAATCCATTAAATTCTGCACTGAACGTTCGTTGCCTGGAATAGGAGAGGAGGACAAGACAATTAAATCTCCTTTTTTAACGCGGATATCCCTATGTTCGCCTTTGGATATGCGGCCTAAGGCAGAGCTTTCCTGTCCCTGCGCTCCTGTGCAGATTACAGTTATTTTATTATCAGGATAATTATTAATATTTTTTACGGACACAAAGGTATCTACCGGGACTTTTAAATACCCTAATCTAACCGCTATTTCTATGTTTTTTTCTAAAGAATAGCCGGAAAAAGCCACTTTGCGATTATGAACGATAGCGGAGTTAATCATCTGCTGCTGGCGCGATATCAAAGAAGCGAAAGTGCTAAAAATTAGACGTCCTTTTGCTTGTCCAAATAGTTCGTTAATATTTTCGCCGATTTTTTTTTCTGACACGGCAAAACCTTCATGCTCCGAATTAGTGGAATCAGCCAGTAATGCCAGCACTCCTGCGCCGCCCATTTTGGCGATTTTATGAAATTCAGTAGGCTCTTGATCAACCGGGGTATGATCAAACTTATAATCGCCTGTATGAATGATATATCCTAAAGGGGTTTTGATTCCTATTCCCATAGAATCTGGAATATTATGGTTAACGCGGAAAAAAGAAACATCAAAAGCTCCTAAGCTGATTTGATCATCTTGGGAGACGGTTTTAATAAATACTTGTTTTTCCATTTTAAATTCTTGGAGACGGCTTTTAATCATTTCCGCGGTTAATTGCATTGCGTAAACAGTCGGAAAATCAATTTTTTTAATTAGATACGGAATGGCGCCGGTGTGATCCATGTGGCCGTGAGTTATAATGATTCCTTTGATTTTATGTTTGTTTTTCTGCAGATACGAAATATCCGGCACTACATAATCAACGCCCGGCATTTCTTCGTTAGGAAACATCAACCCTAAATCAATTACAATTATGTCATCGCCATATTCGATGACAGTGCAATTTTTACCAACTTCTTCTAGGCCGGATAAAGGGATAATTTTAAGTTTTTTGCCAATGTATGTTTGATTGGCAATTTTTGGTTTATTTGATTGTATCGTTGTCATATTAAAAGTTCGCTGGTGCCCTCGAGAGGAGTTGAACCTCTACCCCGAAAACGGGACATGGCCCTGAACCATGCGCGTCTGCCAGTTCCGCCACGAGGGCTGAAAAATTTATTCGAAAACTCTCTTAGTTTCAATATACCACTGCTCAATTCCATTAAATCTGTCCGCAGGGATAGAAATTTTTTTTACATTAAAATTTTTTACTCGATTATTCAGGATGTAAGGATAAGTAGGAGTGTATAAAAAGAGCGCAGGAAGATCTTCTTGAATAATATTTTGAAATTCAATGTACTTTTCACCCCTTTCTTTAATGTCAGATGTTTTTCTAGCTTCTTCAAGCAAGGCGTCAACTTTTTTATTAGAGTACATAGATAGATTTACGCCTGGATCGTTAATTTGCGATGAATGCCAAAAAGCGTAAGGATCTGGATCATTGCCGATATTTTGGCCAAGAAGCAAAGCTTGGTACATGCGCGGTTTAATAATTTCCGGCATTAACTGATCTCGGCTTACAATATTTAAATCCACTTTAATGCCGGCTTGTTCCCATTGTTTCTTAATTAAAGAAGCCGCTTCTACAGTTTCCTGGTTGTCCACGGTAGTTAATATTATACTTAGCCGCTTCCATTCGCTTGATTCAATTAATTTTCGCGCTTCGTCAGGGTCAAAATCGAATTTTTTAATATCGGCGTTAAATCCGATAAAGCCAGGCAGAATAGGCCCATAGATTACTTTGCCCTGATTTTCTAAGGCTTGGCTTACTAATTCTTGACGATTTAAAGCAAGGATTAAAGCTTGGCGGATTTTTAGATCTTTTAATGCTTCATTGTTTTGTTGATTGAAAAATATTGCCGTATATTGCGGCAAAGATAAAGATTTGATGCCGGTATTTTTATTAGTTATTTCTGCTTGATATTTGTTAGGCAAATAGCTAATGCTATCAATATTATTATTATTTAAGGCTTCCACTGCGCTTAGAAAATCAGGATAAAATTTTAAGATGATGGTTTTAATTTTTGGCGGCTGATTATAATAGTCTTCATTTCTGGTTAATGTATAATTTTTTATTACTCCTCTGCTGTCTTTTTTAAAACTTTTGATTTTAAATGGCCCTGTGCCTATTGGATTTTTAATGTTTAAATCTGCCAAATGAGCCGTGGTGGGAGGTATATCTTCCCAAAGATGCTTTGGCAGAATACCGAAGGTAAGAAGAGATAAAAACGGCGAGAACGGCTCTGATAATTTAAATTTTACTGTTTGATTATCTATCTTTTGTATCAAAACGCCTTTAAGGCTATTGTAAAGAGGGCTTTTAAATTCTAAATTTTGAATGCTTTGTACGGTAAATATTACATCATCAGCCGTAAAAGGCGATCCGTCATGCCAATAAACATCCTGTTTTAATTGGAAAGTATAAGTTAATTGGTCTTTGGAGAGCGAGTAAGAAGCGGATAAATCATTAGTTATAGCATTCTTTCCTTGTTTTAACAGACCGTTAAAGAGCAGTTTGGCGATGTCTTTATCAACTTCATAGTTTTGAGCTAAGATTGGATTGATTAAACTCGGGGAGCCGATAATGCCTTCTATATATTCTCCGCCGATGTCAGGCATTATAATGGAGTTTTTAAGATACCAATTAATAGATAAAATCACTGTAGCCGCGATTATGGTTGTAATTAACAATTTAACGATGGTCCGTTCTTTTTTGGTCAATATTTTGGATATTAGTTTGCTTTTTTTAAAATATAAGAGTTTCTTCTTTAGAGAAGAAATTACCGGTGATGTCCCGCCGTCTTGATGATGTTTTAGGATCGAACTAATAATTTTTCGATTTTCCTTATTAGAGTTTTGCACCGAGGATTACATTGAATAGAGCTGCGCTAAAAAAAAGTACTGAATTAATAATAGTAAAAAGGAATAAAGTTTTTTCTGCTCCTCGCTTGGTGCGATAAATATTGCCTTCTCCGCCGAAAATTCCAGAAAGTCCAGCGCCTTTGGCTTGCAAGAGAATAGCTGTAATTAAAGTTAAGCCTAGAATAATTTGGATTATATTAAGCATTTATTTACAGTAGCAGGTTTAGTGATTTTCGTCAAATTGACGGAAGAGAAATTTTGAGTTATGATAGATAGAAATAATTGTTATATTGTTATATTGTTTATTTAATAGTGTAACAATATTACTGTTTTTATGCTTGAATTAACTCAAGAAAATTTTGAAGATGAAGTTATTAAATCAAAAACCATAGCATTGATTGATTTTTGGGCGCCATGGTGCGGACCTTGCAAAATGCAGATGCCGATTTTAGAAGAGTTGACAGAAGAAATCAAAGATAAACCAGTTAAGGTCGCCAAAATAAATATTGATGAAAATCAAGAATTGGCCCAGCAATATAATGTTGTTTCCATTCCCACTTTAGCCATTTTTAAAGATGGAGAACTTCGCGAACAAATGGTCGGTGTGCATCAAAAAGATGATTTGATGGAGAAGATAGAGAAGTATATGTGATTAAAGCTCAAAGCTCAAAGCTTAAAGCTCCCAGCCAAAGGCTGGTCCGCCTCTGGCGGAAAAACTGCAACTTAAAACTTAAATCTAAATAAATTTAAAATTTGAGATGTAGATTTGACATTTGAGATTTGACATTTGACATTATTTTCATGTCTCTTTTCCAAAACGCTTTAAAACAATTGGAAGCCGCGGCGGAAATTTTAAATTTAGACAAAGCAGATGTTATAGCCTTGTCTCTGCCGCAAAAGGTTGTAGAAATCAATATTTCCTTGCTCCGGGACGATGGAAAGATTGAACATTATACTGGTTTTCGCGTTCAGCACAATGACGCGCGCGGCCCTTTTAAAGGGGGCTTGCGTTTTCATCCAGATGTTAATTTAGATGAAATCAAGGCTTTAGCTTTTTGGATGTCCATTAAAACCGCTGTTGTTGACATTCCTTTTGGCGGCGCCAAGGGCGGTATTATAATTGATCCATCTGCATTGTCAGAATCAGAACTGCAAAGACTGTCCCGCGCTTTTATTGGGGGCATAAAAGAGTTTATCGGATCTCAAAAAGATGTGCCTGCTCCAGATGTTAACACCACTCAGCAGATTATGGCTTGGATGGTTGATGAATATTGCAAACTCACTGGACAAAATGATTTAGGAGTGATTACCGGAAAACCGCTTGTATATGGCGGTTCCAAGGGCCGCGAACCGGCTACCGGACAAGGCGGATTTTATGTTTTAGAAGAATTAGCTAAAAAGATGAATTTAATTCCGGCGCATACGTCAATAATCATTCAGGGTTTTGGCAATGTCGGCGGTCATTTCGCATTGCTTGCGCGTGAAGGAGGTTATAAAATTGTCGGGTTTTCTGATTCAAGCGGGGCGATTTACAGCCAAGACGGCTTTGATCCTTCCCAAGTGATGGAATTTAAAAAGCAAGGCAAAACAATCAGCCAATATAGTCAAGGCGATAAAATCAGCAATGAGGAATTATTGATTAAAAGATGCGATATTTTAGTGCCGGCGGCTTTGGAAGATGTGATTACAGCCGAAAATGCTGATCAAATTAAAGCTAAAGTAATTTTAGAATTAGCCAATGGCCCGACAACAACCGAAGCAGATAAGATTCTTCGTCAAAAAAATATTACAGTAGTGCCGGATGTTTTAGCCAATGCTGGCGGCGTTACCGTATCGTATTTTGAATGGGTGCAGAATCAAACTGGATTTTATTGGGATGAAAAGACAGTTCTGGAACGATTACACCCGATTATGGTTAATTCTTTTGAAGCTGTTTGGCAGATGTCAAAAGAAAAAAATATTGATCTGCGCACAGCCGCGTTTGTGATTGCGGTCAAAAGAATCGTAGAGGCGATGAAGGCGAGGGGGAGAACTTAGAAATTTTCAATTTTCAATTTTCAATTTTGGAAAGGAGGTGAGTAGATATGAATTATAAAAAAATAATGCTTGCTGGTAGTGCAGCCGGCATTGTTCATATTATTTTTGGCACTTTAACATGCGGCTGGCTATTCAAAGGGATTTATCTCATTGAACCAACTAATGTCTGGAAGTTTACAGGGCAGAGCGGTTTTAGCGGCAGTCAAATAGCAATAATGACTATTGGCAATATTGTTATAGGCGTCATTTTAGCCGGCGCGTATGCTTGGCTTAAAGCAGGCATTCCGGGTGCAGGCATTAAAAAAGGGCTGAATTACGGGCTTGCTCTTTGGTTAGTAGGAACTTTGCCAGGAATGTTTAGTACTTATATGTTTATGACCGTAGCCACGGCAGTAGTCCTTTATTGGATTGTTATAGGCTTAGTCAACTATTTAATTTTAGGTGTGATAATCGCAAAGATTTATAAAGAAAATAAAGATGTTCAAGCTGGCAAATAATATAGCCATGATTCCTCAACTTATTGCTGCAGAAAAAGATTATTTGATCATCAACAAACCCGCCGGTTTAATAGTTCACTTACCGCGGTTGGGTTATCAAGAGCCGACATTAGTTGATTGGTTAATTAAAAATTATCCGGAAGTTAAAAATGTTGGAGACGAGGTAAAACTGCGGCCTGGAATCGTCCATCGGTTAGATAAAGAAGCGTCAGGGCTAATGGTCATAGCGCGAAATCAAGAAAGTTTCATCTGGCTAAAGAGTCAATTTCAGCAAAGGAAAGTTCTAAAAGAGTATTTGAGCCTAGTTTACGGTCAAATCAAAAAAGAAGAAGGAGAGATTAGCCTGCCTTTAAATAAAGGTGCCGGCAGAACAAAAGTTAAGCCGCGCGGCAAAGAGAATCAAAAATCTAATATCAAAAAAGCTGTGACGCAATTTGAGGTTTTGGAGAGGTTTCAGCATTATACTTTAATAAAAGTAAGAATTGAAACCGGGCGCACGCATCAGATTAGGGCGCATTTTGCTAATTACGGGCATTCTATAGTCGGCGATCAAAAATATTGCCATTCGCGCGACAGAAAGCGCAAAGCCTTTACTAAATTTGTAAAGTCTGATAGGCTATTTTTACATTCGCATAGATTAGGCTTTTATGATTTAAACCGAGAATGGCAGGAATATAGGTCAGCTTTGCCGGAAGAATTGAGGAAGTTTTTAGACACACTATATTTAGACGCCAAATTTTAACAATCAAAAATGCCAAAAATTTTTATCATCTCCGGGCCTTCGAGATCAGGCAAAAACGCGATTATTGACGGATTATTAAATAAGCAAGAATTAAATTTAGAAAGAGCGATTACGGCAACTACGAGGCAGCCAAGAAATAAAGAAGTACAAGGACGAGATTATTATTTTTTAGTCATGATGAGTTTAAAAAGCGCATCAAACAGGGCTATTTTTTAGAATGGGCGATTTTGCGGGGCAACGAATATTTTGGCACTCCAGCTTTAGAAATAGACAGGATTAAAAATAAAGGCAAGAATATTATTTGGACTATTGATGTTCAAGGAGCAGAACAGATTAGAAAACAGCTTAAATCTCAAACAGTTTTTATATTTGTTAAACCAGCGTCTTTAGATGATTTAAAATCGCGGATGCAGAAAGCATGGTTTAATTCAAGAGAAGTTAAAATAAGATTAGATGACGCTAAAAGAGAATTTAAAGAGGCGAGGAAGTATGATTATGTAGTGGTTAATAGAGAAGGGAAATTGAATGAGGCAGTAGAGGAGGCGGCAGGGATTATTAAAAAGGAGATTAGTGATAAATCCAAATGACAAATGTCGAATGCCAAATCAAATCCAAATGACAAATGCCAATCCGCCGATTCGGCGGAAATATTTAGATTTTGACATTGATTTGACATTTAGATTTTGACATTTGAAATTTTATTTGTGGATAAAAAACAAGACAGTCAAAAACAAGAGGATAAACAAGATAAAAAAAGACAGACTCAAAAAGACGATCGCGACAAAGTGCGCGCCGGCATGATAGTTAGCGTTCACGAAAAAGTTGTTGATACTACGCCTAAAGGAGAAATAAAAGAGCGAATTCAGATTTTTAAGGGCATGGTTCTAGCCCGCAAGCATGGAAATGAACCAGGCGCCAGCATTACTGTTCGCAAAGACAGCGATGGCGTTGGTGTTGAGAAAATTTTTCCAGTCCATAGTCCGCTGGTTGACAGGATTGTCATTGATAAAGTTTTTAAAATTCGCCGGGCT
This sequence comes from Patescibacteria group bacterium, assembly GCA_038078695.1. Lineage (GTDB taxonomy): Bacteria > Patescibacteriota > Patescibacteriia > UBA9629 > UBA9629 > JBBTVS01. Next base: position 23,788 of record JBBTVS010000012.1, on the reverse strand, counting down.
AAACTTTATTTTTTAAGAGATTCTAAAAAGAAGTTGAGAGAAATGAAGTAGTTTTTTTCTTTGCCCTCGTGGCGGAATCGGTATACGCGCAGGACTGAGGCTCCTGGCCATTTTTGGCATGCGGGTTCAAGTCCCGCCGAGGGCACCACGGGCGCTTAGCTCAGTTGGTTAGAGCGTCTCGCTTACACCGAGAAGGTCCGAGGTTCGAGTCCCCGAGCGCCCACCAAATTTTCCATGCCCGCAAACATCTCACAATTAGAAAGATTAGCCAAGCTGATCCGCTATTATATTTTGACCTCCACAACTGCCGCCGGTTCCGGCCATCCGTCATCCTCTTTGTCAGCCGTGGAATTGATGGCTGCTTTAATCTTTGGCGGATTTTTTTGTTTTGACGCTGACAATCCTGATTATCATAATAATGATCGGCTGATTTTTTCCAAAGGCCATGCCGCGCCTTTATTTTACGGTTTATGGGCCGTTGCCGGTCAAATCAGCGAAGAAGAATTGATGACTTTGCGTCAATTCAATAGCCGCTTAGAGGGTCATCCTAGTTTAAAGTTTCCTTATGCCGAAGCCGCTACCGGATCTTTAGGACAAGGTTTGTCAATCGGCGCCGGTATGGCTATAAACGGCAAACTTGACAAACTGCCTTATCGCACTTATGTATTATTGGGCGATAGCGAAATGGTTGAAGGCTCAAATTGGGAGGCGATGCAATTAGCGTCATATTATAAATTAAATAATCTTATAGGTATTATTGATGTAAATCGTTTAGGTCAACGGGGCGAGACAATGCTTGGATACAAGGTAGAAGAATATCAAAAGCGAGTTTCTGCCTTTGGATGGGAAGTTTTTTTGATTGACGACGGACATAATTTGTCAAAAATCATCAAAGCCTATCAAAAAGCTCTTGTAGTCAAAAATAAACCAGTGATGATTATTGCCAAGACCGTAAAAGGCAAGGGCGTTAAAATTATGGAAAATAAAGATGGCTGGCATGGGAAAGCGCTGAATCAAGAACAATTGTCAGAAGCGCTAAAGGAGATGGGGGAGGTTGATAAGGAGGTGCGAAGAAAATTTAAGAAGCCAATATCAAATATCAAATATCAAATGTCAAATCAATGTCAAATGCCCCTCCAATGCGGCGGGCAGGCAAATGTCAAATTCGCGGAATATGTAAAAGGTCAATTAGTGGCTACACGGCAAGCCTATGGCAATGCATTAGTCAAGATTTTTCCAAAATATCCAAATATAGTGGCGCTTGACGCGGAGGTTGGGAATTCAACTTTTGCAGAAGTATTCAAAAAGCATTACCCGGGTCGGTTTATTGAGTGTTTTATTGCGGAGCAGAATATGGTTGGAATGGCGCAGGGTCTGTCAAAGCTGGGCAAGATTCCGTATGTTTCCAGTTTTGCCGCTTTTTTTACGCGAGCTTTTGATCAAATCCGCATGAGCCAATATTCTGACAGCAATATCAAGTTTGTCGGCTCTCATGCAGGAGTTTCAATCGGCGCGGACGGCGCCTCCCAGATGGGCTTGGAAGATATTGCTATGTTTCGGACCATTTTAAATGGCGCGGTTTTGTATCCCAGCGATGCCGTGTCCTGCGAGAAGTTGGTACAAGAGGCGGCTAAATATCAAGGCATTGTTTATATTCGCACAACCAGAGCAGAGACTTCTGTGCTTTATAGTCAAGAAGATAATTTTGAAATTGGCGGCAGTTGTGTGGTTAAAAGCAGTCAAAATGATATAGTTACAATTATTGCCGCTGGCATTACTTTACACGAAGCGCTCGCCGCATATCAAGAATTAGCGAGAGAGGGTATATTTATTAGAGTGATTGACTGCTACAGCATTAAGCCAATAGATCAAAAAATTTTAAAGCAGGCGGCAAGAGAAACCAAAGCCATTATCACAGTAGAAGATCATTTCGCAGAGGGCGGGCTTGGGGAGGCGGCGGCGTCGGCGTTGTCAAATAATCAAATTCCAGTACACATAATGGCTGTGCGAAAGATGCCGAAAAGCGGCAAGATGCAGGAGTTATTGGACTATGAGGAGATTTCAAAAGATGCTATTATTAAGAAGGTAAAAAGTGTATTATCGTAAAGTTTATTAGAAACTTAGTATGTCATAGTATGTCATTCCTGCGAAAGCAGGAATCTATAAGATAGATTCCGCATCAAGTGCGGAATGACATAAAATTTATGAAGCACATCATCATTGGTCTAATCATCACAATCGCCTCCTTCCTTTTTCTCAAGTATAACGAATGGTTGATACGGCAGACTGGCACATGGTATTGGGCGGAAAGGCACTTTGGATCAGAAGGCGGCACCCGTTTGCTGTTTAAACTGATCAGCATCTTTGCTCTTTTTGTAGGTTTGCTGACGATCACTGGCTTGCATGAGCGGTTTATTAAATGGATTTTTGCGCCGCTGTTTAAAATGCCATTGACGCCGTAATCAAGGTTGACATAAAATTTGGATATGATATTCTTATAAAGCATAAGTTGTAAAGTTATGAGTAAAAGGTCGGCAACTTTTTTTTGAGATGAACCCGCAAAGACGGGACAAAACGGATCGATGTTAGAGTTACCAATGAAGTAGTCTAACTTTGATCATAACATCAATGGCTGAACAAAATGTTGATCAGCAGTTTGTAGAAACTGTAGTCAAAGCTTTATTAGATCATCCGGATGAGGTAAAAACAGAAAGAACAGTAGATGAAATGGGGGTATTGATTACCCTTTTCATCAATCAGGCTGATATGGGTCAGATTATTGGCCGTTCCGGGAGAACAGCCCGCGCTATTCGCACGCTTTTGCGCGTAGTCGGCGCTAAAAACCATGCTCGTGTTAATTTAAAAATTCATGAGCCAGAAGGTTCCCGCCCGCCTCGTCCAGCTATGGGCAGTATGGGCAGACGATTTGCCGCCCCTTCAGCAAATTCTGACGATGCTGATGCCGAGGTAGATGATTTAAGATTATAAGTCTTTACATTGCATTTATATCAATAAATCCTCCCGAGTTTTGGGAGGATTTTTATTTGATTATATTGTTAAATTATTGTAGTTATAGTATTCTTGAATAAGATTATTTAACAATTATGAAATTTGATATAGTAACAATTTTTCCGCATATTTTAGATTCTTACGTTAATGAATCAATTTTGAAAAGGGCCCGGGAAAAAAGTTTGGTTAATGTTAACTTTTGGAATTTGCGCGATTTTACAGAGGATAAACATCGGTCTGTTGATGATACGCCATACGGAGGAGGGCCGGGGATGGTGTTGAAAGTGGAGCCGATTTGGAGATGTTTAAAACAAATTAAAAATTCACCCGCCGAATCGGTGGGCAAAAATCAAAAACCGAGAATAATTCTAATGACTCCAAAAGGAGAACAGTTTGATCAAAAGAAGGCAGAGGAGTTGGCGAAGTTAGATCAATTAGTTTTGATTTGTGGACGGTACGAGGGCGTGGACGCAAGGGTAGAGAAGTTAGTTGATGAGCAAGTGTCAATCGGCCCTTATGTTTTGTCCGGAGGGGAACTACCTGCTATAGTAGTTGTTGAAGCGGTTACCCGGCTTTTGCCAGGGGTTTTGGGCAGTGAGGATTCGCTGTGCGTGGAATCTTTTGGCGCAAATATTGATGCTGGTCGCGATGTCAAAAATTTATTAGACAGCAGCCCAAATGGTATTAAGAGTCATTTTATAGAATACCCGCAATATACCAGACCCGAAGTTTTTGAGCCTGCGCCAGGAATTAAATGGGCTGTGCCAAAGGTACTACTGTCTGGCAATCATAAAAAAATAAAAGAGTGGCACCAAAAGCATATTAAGTCAAAATATAGATTCCCGCCTGCGCGGGAATGACATACGAATACCAATATTTTTTTCCTTATGAATTATAACCCAATACAGAAAAAACAACCAAAGCTAAAGTAGCAGCGATAATCCCGCCAATCGTCGCCCATGCAATAACATTTCCCCAGAGTTTATTAGTGTATTCCCCCATTACCCGTTTATCATTAATTAATTTCATTACAAAAATTAAAATCAAAGGCAAAAGAATGCCGTTGATGTCTTGGGACCAAATCATTATTTTAACTAAAGAAATTTTGGGGAGTAAGACAATCAAGGCTGGAATAATTAAACAGAGTAAAATAATGGAGTAAAAGAAAGGCGCTTCTTTCCAATTAGTGTTAAAACCAGCCTCCCAGCCAAATGCCTCGCAAATAGCGTAAGCCGTAGCCGTCGGTAAGATAAAAGCTCCTAACATTGAGGCGGCAAATAAGCCGAAAGCGAATAAGCCTTGAGCTAACTGGCCTGCTAACGGTTCTAACGCTCGTGCCGCGTCGCCGGCGTCAATAATAGGAATGCCGTGTTTATAAAGAGTGGCGGCGGTTGAGATGATGATAAAAAAGCTGACGATGTTTGTAATAAAGGCTCCTAAATAAACCTCTATTTTCCCCACTTTATAATGTTTAATGTCCAAACCCTTATCCACGACATAAGATTGGATAAAAAACTGCCCCCATGGAGTAATAGTTGTCCCGATTAAGGCAATCATTGCCAGCATAAAAGGCATATTTCCCTCAATCGTCGGGGTTAGCATATCTTTAAAAGCCTGATTAAAGTCTGGACCTACTAAGAATCCGTTAATGATATAAACGATATAAAATGTTGAGAAAATCAAAAAAATTTTCTGCGTGATTTTAAACGATCCTTTATAAAGAATCAGCCATACCAATAGAACTGTTAAAGGAATCGTATAATATTTACTTAATCCTCCAATGCCCAAAGCTGCGGCCACTCCGGCAAACTCGGCGGCGATAGTCCCTATATTAGCCGCTAACATCCCAATCATCGCCAACATGGTCCAGCGGACGCCAAAATTCCCTCTGATAATTCCTCCCAAACCTTGATGCGTAACCAAACCCATTCTTACTCCCATCTCCTGTGTAATAGCTAAAGATATAGTAATTAACAATAAAACCCACAGCAGTTTTGTGCCGTAATGCGCGCCTATAATAGAATAAGTGGTGATGCCGCCCGCATCGTTATCCGCATTGGCGGAGATAATCCCGGGTCCGACTACGCTAAAAAAGAATAAGAAACTCAACCACAGATGATTTAATTTTGGCGGCATTTTTAATTTCATTTTTAAGCGTTTGGCGCAAGGCACCTCATTACGTCATCCACTCCTACCATGCCTAAAAGTTTGTTTTTTTTATCTACCACGGCGGCGGTAAATAGATTATATTTAGTCATCATATTAACAATCTCTGGAATTCGCTGATTCGGCCGCAAGAGAGAATAAGTTGGGTATTTTTTTAAAAGCTTTTTTATTTTTATCTCCGAAGGGCTGATTAAGAGCCAGCGAAGAGAGATTGCTCCGTAAAAATAACCATTATTATCAGTAACATAAACATATAGAAGATAATGCAGCGAAGGCGAAGTTTTTTTAATTTCTAGAATAGTCTTGGCTACTGTCCAATTGGGTCGTGCGCTCATAAAATCCAATGTCATCAATCCGCCGGCAGTATTGTCCGGGTATTTAATTAGTTTATCTACCTTTTGAGCACTAACATCTTTAATTTTTTGCAAAAAAAGCTCTGCTTCCTTGCGCGGCAGGCTTTTTAACAGATCGGTCATCTCGTCTGGCGACATCTGGGCTAAAACTTTATTTACCCGCTTTGGTCCTAAATTTTTAATTAAAATTTTTTGAAGATCTGGATTAATCTCTTCTAAAACTTGAGCCGCTTGTTTTGCATCTAAAAAATTTACCAAACGGCTTCCTTGCTTTAAACTCAAATCCTCAACAATATTAGCCAAATCCGCCGGATGGAGTTTCTTTAAGTCTTTGGAGATAATATTAAGCCGCAGAAATCCTTTGACAGGCTGGGTTTCGCGCCAATCTATCAGATTGGTTTTCCATACATTGCCAAAATCCAGCCATTCAAAGCCTAAACGGCGGAGCAAGCCTTTTAGGCTTACATCAATGCCTAAAATACTCATTTGACCTTCAAACATTCCCAATCGCACATCATTTACCCGCACTACTCGCGCTCCTGAAATATCCACAAGCTGTTGATCCATTACTTGACGGCGCAGATAAATAAGATCAGAAGCTGCCGCATCCTGCGTCGGAATGCTTGCCGTTAATGTCTTTAAAGTAACTGTTTTTTGTCCTAAAGTTTCTACATATTCATAAGGAATAAGAATGTCTTTTTTCTGGCTGCGCTGTTTAATCATCAAAAATTTAATGGGCGCATAAATGCCAAGTTGCGGCGCAATTAAAATATCTGCTAATCTTCCGGCGACTTCTTCTCCGCTGTCTTTGATTTTATTGTTTAATAACTGACTTAGATAAGGCATATTATGTCATTCCTGCGAAAGCAGGAATCTATATCAATAGATCGGAAATTTGCCTGTCAATTCTGTAACCGCACAGCCTGCCTCCTGCTTAACATCATTTTTATCAATATTCTTCAACACTCGTCCAATTAACTCACCAACAATTTTCATCTCTGTCTCTTTCATTCCGCGCGAAGTCAAGGCCGGCGTGCCAAGCCTGATGCCGGATGGATCAAACGGCGAGCGCGGGTCATAAGGAATCATATTTTTATTGCAGCAAATGCCGGCTTCATCTAAAGCATTAACCGCTATTTTGCCAGTTAGCCCGCTAATTGCAGTAACGTCAATTAACATTAAATGATTGTCAGTGCCGCCGGAAATTAATCGCAAGCCTTGATTTAATAATTCTTCGGCAAGAGCTTTGGCGTTTTTAATAATTTGTTTTTGATATTCTTTAAATTCAGGGCTTAGCGCCTCGCCAAAAGCCACTGCCTTAGCCGCGATGATGTGATCCAAAGGACCGCCTTGCATTCCTGGAAAAACCGCGCTATCTATTTTTTGAGCAAGATTTTTTTTGTCTTGAGGCCGCAGACGGTCATTGACAGTTGACATTATAATCGCTCCTCTTGGTCCGCGAAGGGTTTTATGAGTTGTCGTTGTAACAATATCGCAATAGGGGATTGGGTCAGGATGAAGTTTAGCCGCAATTAATCCTGCAATATGAGCAATGTCAGACATAAAATAAGCGCCGACCTCGTCAGCGATTTCTCTAAATACCTTAAAGTCAATCTCTCGCGGATAAGCAGAAGCGCCTGCTAAAATCAATTTAGGTTTTTCTTGATGAGCCAATTCGCGCACTTGATCCATATCAATCCGTTCATTTTGACGACCAACTCCGTAATGGACAACATTGTAAAATTTGCCGGAAAAGTTTACCGGCGAGCCGTGGGTCAAATGCCCGCCGTGAGCCAAGTTCATCGCCAACATTTTATCGCCTAATTCTAAAATCGCGAAATACGCTTCCATATTGGCCTGGGAGCCGGCATGGGGCTGGACATTAACATGCTCGCATCCGAAAAGCTGTTTAGCCCGTTCAATCGCTAATTTTTCACAAACGTCAATAAATTGATTGCCGGCATAGTAGCGATGATCCGGATAGCCTTCAGAATACTTGTTAGTCAGCACTGTTCCAGCGGCTTCCAAAACCGCTTGAGAGACAATGTTTTCCGAAGCAATCATTTCTAAAACCGACTGCTGGCGCTTGAGCTCGTTTTGGATTGCTTCGTAGATTTGCGGGTCTTGTTGTTGGAGATTTTGATAAGTCATTAGATTAATTTTCAATTCTCAATATGTCATCTTCTTTAGCCCCTTCCACCAATCATGCGGCTGTTGACGTTCTATTTCATCTAATAATTGACGCGCTGGCTCTGTTTCTAAAGCTTTTCTAACATTATCAATCCAAATCTGCAATCCTTTATAGCCTTGGCCTAAAGCCATAAACTCGCGAGCTGACAGCGCTGTCTCTAACCAATCCGCGTCTTGAGCAATAATGCCCTCTTTGGTCGTCCGCTTATGTTTTTCATCATAAAGTTTAAGCCATTTTGATTGGATTGACTTTGGCAGGCATTTTAATTGATCAAGAAAGGCTCGGCGTTCAGCATGGTCAGTTTTTAAATATCGCGCCGCTATTTTATGATGGTCGCCAACTCGGCATTCCGGCAGGTCGTGGATTAAAAGCATCACAGCCACTTTATTAGAGTCAGCACCTTCTAATTCAGCCAAAATATAGCCAATAAAAATTGCGCGAACAGTATGGTCGGCTAATGAGTCAAGATTACGAACGCCGGCCAAAGCAAAACCAGAGTGCTTTTGCCGTTTGAGCATTCCGAGTTCAAATAAAAAGTTGGCGATTGTTTTGACAGTCATTTTGTTTAGCGATTACTAAGGCTATTTTAAAAATAGCAGATTTAAGATTTTTGAGCAAATATAAGTAGATGCTATTATTTTTTTGTTAAAAATATTTGATGAAAATTTTAGATATGCTATATTGCTTTGTTTTCTGTTCTTTGAAAATTTCACCCGTCTAAATTTTGGCGGATAAAGGAGGTGAGAAATCATGAGAAGGATGTTTTTTGCCGGCTTAACTTTAATTATTTTCTTGTTCCCGAATTTTGCTTTTGGAACAGAAGTTTTTAAAGTGAAGCAGGCAATCGGCCAAGATGCGACTTACTATTGGTTTCACAACTGGCGATATTGGAGTTCAGAAGTTCTTTACCGGCCAGGGACGAAACCATGGCTTATGCCGGGGATTGGCCCTTCATTCGCGACAAAAATCGGCCCAATTAGTCTGAAGGCTTTTGGATATTTAGCACTAATGTTAGATGTATCCAAATCCAAAACTCAATGGCCAGTAAAAACTGTCGAGATTGATAGTTTTATTGTCTTGACTATTAAGCAGTATAGTTTTTATATTAGGTCAGTTGCCGAAGTCGATCCTCGTCGCGAGAGTAGCACATGGTATTGGGGCAGGGACTTTGTCGGCTATCAGCTTTCAGATAGCTGGCAAATTCGGTTCCAAACAGAGTGGCAATCTCGCGACGAAGAGTGGTCGAGGTCACTCGGGTTCGGCTGGTCGCAAAAACTGCCATCTAATTGTAGCTTTGATGGCTACTTCGGTTGTGAAACCGAGAGGCCGTATGCTAAAGTTGGGTGGTTGGAGTTGAAAGTTAGTTTTAAGTAGGCACTTAACCGTAGAGGCAGGCCTTCGGCTTGTCTCTACAAAATTTTTGGAAGAGGTGTTTGGAATGAAGATCGTTTTAGCTGGCTTGATCCAGCACACAGCAGGCGATGCGGTGATGCATTCGGTTGAGTATACTGAGCATTTAGGCATTGGATGTTTGGGAGCAGTGTTGCAGGGAGCCGGGCATGAGGTCATTTTGCAAAATTATTTTGACCTTGCTCAAATTAAAGCAGAGAGGCCTGACTTAATTGGTTTTTCAGTGATGACATTTCAAGATTCGCTGGCAAGGCGATTGGCTCAGCAAATTAAGGCGATAAATGCGGGAATAACTGTCGTGGTTGGCGGCCCTCATCCTTCTGGTTATCCTAAAATAACTTTAGATCCAAATATTGACTTTGCAGTTATTGGCGAAGGAGAAAGAACCATAGTTGAGCTGGTGGAATATTTGGAAGGAAAGCGAGAGCTAAAATCGTTGCGAGGAGTGGCTTATAAAAAAGAGAACAAAGTTTTTATAGCCGAACCTCAACCATTCATTCAGGATTTGGACAGCTTGCCTTGGCCGGTAAGAAACGCCGAGATTTTAGCAATTAGCAAAACTAACCCGGGCGAGTATGGTTCTGGTGGAGAAGTACAACCGAATTCCGCTCAAATTTATTACAGCCGTGGCTGTCCGTTCGGATGTAATTTCTGCAACGCCACTTTGATGAGCGGCAAAATAGTCAGATACCGTTCACCGGAAAAAGTTGTTCAAGAAATGGCGTATATTCAAAAAAAATTTGATATACATCATTTTACTTTTACGGATCTAACTTTTAATCTCAACGCATCAAGAGTCATCGCTTTGTGCGAGGAGATAAAAAAGCAGAAGTTAGACATCAGGTGGTTTGCCCTTGTTTCTCCTGTTATCAAAGATTTGAGTATTTATCCGGCGATGGTTTCAGCCGGTTGGAGTAGAGGAGGATGGGGGTTGGAAACGACTGTTTCCATGCGGAGGCGTTTAGGAAAAACAGGAGATTGGGCGACGATTAAGCAGACGCTTGAGCTGTGCGACGGCTTGGGTGTTATGAATCGCATATATATAATGCTTAGTCCTTGGGAAACAAAAGGAGACATTGCAGAAATCCAAGCCATGCTTCGCGAGTTGGTGGAAGAGGACTGCATTGATGATCTTAAAATAACTTTTGCCATCCCTTTTCCGGGTACAGTGCTTTGGCACCAATGGAAAAGACGGTTTTTGACCGAGGGCTTTTCTAGATGGACAACCGAGGCGCCCATTCTGCCAAATGCAAACTTTACTCCAGAGGAGTATAAGCAGATTCGCGCAGAGTTGTCCAATCAATTTTTTTCCAGCGACGTCTACCGTCGACACTGTGAAAATAAAATCAAACGGTTTCCGCATCTGCGGGATCCGTTTGAAAACCTATGGAATAGCCTGAAGTCTCAAGGGCTGTTCTAAAACTTTTTCTAACCCGCGCCAATCAAAAGAAGGTAATATAGGCGCGGTTTTTTCTTTTACTCCACCAAAAACCTCAAACCGCCAATCTTCACTTTCGGGAATTTGGCAGCTAAGCTTTCTAAAATAGCGGACTCGTAGAGTTTTAATTCAGAAGCTATTGATGCGGAATCAGTTTTAAGAGTTAAAATATTATCTTTAAGATAAGCTGCTTTGGTATTCTGCAGAGCAGATTCATCAACAATCTCTTTAATAATTTTATCAGTTTCTTGGCATATTAAAACCGCCTCTATTTGCGAGGCGATTTTGTATTTGGCCATAAATTGAGGTATAAGAGTTTTGAGAGGATGAAACATTATTAAAAGCGTAAAGCTAAAAACTAAAAGCGTAAAGCTAAAAACTAAAAACTTTAAGTTTTTAACTGTGGTTTTACGCCTTTCACTTTTAGCTTTGCGCTATTTCTAAACTGCCACCACTGCTGAACGCCCATTAAAATTGTAGAAACTAACCAATACAGCATTAAGCCGCTCGGGAGCTTTAATCCGATAAATAGAGTAATTGCCGGCATCAAATAGATCATCTGTTTGTTTAAAACAGCCTGCATGCCCTCGTCTTTAGTCTCTGGAGAATCAACTGCCGGCTTGGCAGTTGAAAGCATTTTAGTCTGCCAAAATTGAACAGCGGCAGTGATAATCGTTAATAAAATATTAGGCCGCGAAAGATCAAAATAGCCTATATTAAGAAAAAATTTATCTATAACTTCGGGTTTCCCTATAAAACTGTATAATTTATCTAAAGTTTCCGGCTTAAAGCCGTCTCTAAAGACTTTAAATACGGCCCACAAAATCGGCAGTTGAAGCAAAATCGGCAAGCACGAGGAAGCTGGATTTGCTTTATTTTCCCTATAAAGGCGCATCGTTTCCAAGCCTCGTTTTTGCGCATCGCCCTTATATTTTTTATTAATTTCCGTGATTTTTGGCTGGAGTTCTTTCATTTTTTTCTGCGCATCAATTTGCTGTTTGGACAACGGCCAGAGTATAAATTTTAAAATAACCGTCAATAAAATAATAGCAATCCCCATGTCTTTTAAGGGGAGAATGTTGTAAATTAAAATCAGCAAATTAAGTATTGGCTCGTACAGAAAAGTGTTGAATAGATTTGACATTGGGTTTAATTTTAAATTTGATCAACTCCTCCTTTACTACACGGATTGCATCGCAATAATCTTTTGGCACTCATAAAACCGCCCTTTATTATACCGTATTTTTCAATAGCTTGATAGCTAAACTCGGAGCAGGTTGGATAAAAACGACACTGGCCAAAAGGTTTTAGAATTTTTAAAAGCCCGTGATCTCGCGATAATGTTTTTTGATACAAACGAATAATTTTTAGCAAAACAATTTTCATGGCAGTTTCTCTAAAAAATTCGCCGCAACTCTGGCTAATTTACTGTACATCCGGCGCTGACTGGTAATTTTGGCAAACAGAATTGTCCATGCGCCGTATTGAAACACGGCAAATAAGCTACCTAATATTGGCAGGATAATTATTAAAATCCATGCGATGATAGTAAAGTAATAGCCGTCAGGCAAAGCCAATGGATGTATTATTAAAGCCACCGCGGCAATAATCGGGAAAGAAAGAATTAAAGCGCCTATAAAGGCGGCAATGCCGACGAATAAATTTAAGACAAATAATATTATAGCTACTTCTCCAGTGATCAGCCAGTTATTTTGCCATAATTTTAAACTGCTTGCAAAGGCGGATACGGGATCTTGATTTTTCACGATGATAAATATTAGCGCATATTTAACTAAAAAGGAAACTATAATAACTAAAGGCGTAAAAATTAAGCCGCCCGCTATCATAACTGTTGATGCAATGGATAAATCAGTAAAACTTGATAAAAGAATAACAAAAGGCATTGAAATTAAAAATGCCAGCACTATGCCTCCGCCTTTAAAAATCAGATTGGTAAAAAACAGCTCCCAAAATTTTCCCCTGATTTTAAGCCATCCTTTTTTAACGGCAATAGAGCTGGAACGCGGCTGGTATTTTTTTTTAACTAATTTGTATATGCTCGCTATAAGCGCGCCTTGAGCCGTGATTGTTAAATAAATCAAGCCGCCCAATAAGAGAAGTACTAAAAAGCTTATAATTGGCTGTTGTGCCGCGATTAGATTTTTAATATAGACAAAAGCGCTATTGGCGATAAAATTTGACGAAAATAAACTTGATAATGTTTTTAAAGTAATGTCTGTTTCTGATATTTTGTTTAAATTGCTAAAAAAAATGTCATATTCCCCGCCATTGCCTAAAAGGGCGGCTAAAAATCCTAAAATCCACAATATTTTGTTGCGGGCAGTTAGCTGGAAAGATTTTTTTAGAATTTGGCGATAAGAACTCATCTTTAAGTTTTCATCAATTTTTCAAACTCTTCTTTTTCTATAGTTTCTTGTTTTAATAATTTTTCAGCAATTAATTCTAATTTATCTTGATGTTTTTTAATAATTTCCCCTGCTTTATTATAAGCTGTTTTTAAAATATCAGCAATCTCCTCATCAATTTCTTCTAAGGTTTTATCGCTGTAGTGATTAGAAATTTCATCCCATGGGTATGCGCCATAGCCGTTGCCGTCTTCTGATTCAAAAGCAATTGGGCCAATTTTGTCGCTCATGCCGTATTGAACGACTATTTTGCGCGCCAAGCGAGCGGCATGTTTTAGATCTCCGCTGGCCCCGGTTGTCATTTCTTGAAATTTAAATTTTTCCGCGGCTAATCCGCCCATAGATACTGACAGATCATCTATAAATTCCGCTTTAGTATGCAGATGCTTGTCGTTTTCAGGCACTTTTAATGTATAGCCGCCTGCTTGTCCTCGCGAGATAATAGAGATTTTATGCACAGGGTCGGTGTGCGGCAGAATGTGGGCTACCACAGCATGGCCTGCTTCGTGATAAGCGGTAATTTGTTTTTCTTTGTCGCCTAAAATTCGGCTTTTGCGCTCTGGTCCAAGCAGGACTTTTTCTATGCTAGGAAGAAGCTCATCCATAGAGATTTCTTTTTTATTTAGTTTAGCTGCGAAAATCGCCGCTTCATTCATTAAGTTAGCCAAATCCGCGCCGGAGAATCCGGGCGTGCGTTCGGCTACTCTTCTTAAATTCACTTCTTTTGAAAGCGGTTTGCCGTTGATGTGCACTTTAAGAATTTCCTCTCTGGCGTCAATATCCGGCAATTCCAGAGCCACGCGCCGATCAAATCTCCCTGGCCGCAGCAAGGCCGGGTCCAAAACATCAGGACGATTGGTTGCAGCCATTACTATAACATTGACGTCTGTTTCAAATCCGTCCATTTCCACTAAAATTTGATTTAAAGTTTGATCTCTTTCATCATGCGCTCCTCCAAAACCGATTCCGCGCTTGCGGCCGATGCTGTCTAATTCATCAATAAAGATAATACATGGGGCATGACGTTTAGCTTTTTGAAAAAGACCTCTTACTCTGGAGGCTCCTACGCCAACAAATAGTTCCATAAATTCTGAGCCTGAAATATGGAAAAACGGCACTTCGGCTTCTCCTGCCACTGCCTTAGCCAGCAATGTTTTTCCGCAACCGGGCGGACCTATTAAAAGCACGCCCCTTGGAATTCTGGCGCCTAAATCAGTAAATTTTTTAGGGTTGTTTAAAAAATCAATAACTTCAATCAATTCTTCCTTAGCTTCTTTAGCGCCAGCGATATCTTTAAATTTTGTTTTTTCTTTATCTCCCGGCTCTTTTTTGCCGCCTTTTTGCAAGTTTACTTGCTTGCCGGCGTTGCTGCCAAAAGAAAATGTTTTACTGCTTAAACCCTGGGCTTGGCGGTAGAAAAAATAAAGCAGTCCCCCCAAAAGCAAAAACGGCAGCATAGTTGGTATCAAAAAACCTAGCAAATTACCCCAATTGCTTTTTGGTTCAGCTTCTATGTTGATATTTTTTAAAACTTCGCTTGGCAGGCCATAATCTTTAAGAGTGCTGATTAAGGAGTCGTTGCTTATCTGCCAACTTTTTTTAAACGAACCGTCGTTTAATTTGATGTTAAGTTCGCCTTGCGCATTGATCTTAATTTCTGATACTTGTTTTTGTTCAATTAAGGATGCTAATTGGCTAAATGGAATTTTTTCTGGTTTTTTTGTCTGCCAAGGCACTTTTGTATTGGATAAAATAGCCGCTAAGATTATAAAGATCAAAAAAAGCAATATAAATTGTTTAGTGAGTTTATTCATTATTTATATTTTTTAATGATAAGAAAACTCTTGAGCCTTTAATGTCAATAATTTTAGCTTTAACTTGATCGTCAACCAAAAGATTTATCTGTCTTTTATCATCTATAGGTATTTCAGAGATGTGGATTAGACCTTCCAAGTCGTCGGCGAATGTTATAAAAGCCCCAAAATTGGCGATTCTTGTAATTTTTCCTTCTACAATATCGCCTGGTTTAAATTTTTGCATGGATGCCTTTATTTGTTCTTCTCTTGCGCGTTTTTCTGATAAGATTATTTTTTCTTCTTCTGCGCTGGAGCCGATGATTTTAACTGTAAGCGTTTTTCCGATTAAGCTTCTTAGTTTTTTAAAGATTTTCTTTTTGTCTCCTCCTTCAACTTTTGGATAGTTTTCACGGCTTAATTGGGAAACTGGCAAAAATGCCGGTATGCCGCGAATATTAGAAAGCAAGCCTCCTTTGTTGGCGCCTTTAATTTTAACTTCTATAATTTCTTGGGATTTTTCTTTCTCTTTAATAAACTGCCACGCGCCAGCTGCTAAAGCTGATTTTAAAGAGAGTTCCATTTGTCCGTTTTCGTTATCTAAATCTATAACCATGGCATGAATTTCGTCTCCAGGTTTAAGCTTGGTGCATTCTTCAGGCAGGTTTTTAATCTCCCTGCCTCGGACAATGCCGGTGGTAAAACCTTCTATGTCTATTGTTATTTGTGATTTGTCTGTGGATAGTATTTTGCCTTTTACAATGTCGCCTATTTTTGGTAAACTAGAAAGATGGTCGTTTATTAGTTTATTTAGTTTATCTTCGGTTATTGTTTTTATAGTCGTTGTTTTAATCATATTTGATATGATAGCGGTTTAGATGGGATTTGTCAATTTAGGGCGATTGTAAATTTCCTTGTCAAAGCTGTTTTTTCCTGGTATATTTAAAAGTTATGAAAATTTATAAATATATCTTAATCAGCTTGATTGTCATTATTTACATATTTATACTGCATTCAGTCGGTGTCATTTTAGCCGCTGATAATTTGTCTTTGGGCGCGCAATGCGAGAGGAGCCGTGAATGCGGCACTAATTTAGGTTGCAGACCCTCTGCCAAGGAAAATTTTAAAGTTTGTAAAATTACTGTGCCAGGAACAAAAGGATGCGAATCTCGGGTAGAAGAAAATATATGCGCTGACGGGATGATTTGCAAAGAAGATCGCTGCATGCACACTTACGGCTTGGAAGACATAAAATCGGATAATTTTGATTTTCAAGTAGAGCCGCCGGAGTATACTATTTTTAAATTGCCTGATTTTTTGTCTGTAAAAGAACGGCTTAATATGTCCACCGCTCAAAAATTTGCAAATTTCATTTTTGCGGCAGGACTTTTAATAGGCATTACTTTAGGATTAAAAGGTTTTTTAGTATATAAAAACGCCATTGGTTTTATGCCTCAACAGCGCCGAGGATTAGCTTTCGTAGCAATAGGCGCATGGGTATTTGTGTTGAGCGTGATTTTATGGCTGATAATATAATTTGGTTGTTGTTTTATGAATTTTGTGATAGGATAATCATGAATCATGTCTGGTCATTCTAAATGGACGCAAATTAAACATCAAAAAGGAGCGGCCGATAAAAAGCGCGGCAAGCTTTTTAGTATTTTAAGCAAACGTATTTCTATTGCGGCGCGCAATGGCAAGGATCAGGCGGCCAACCCAGCGTTAAAAGATGTAATTGAAAGAGCAAAAGTCGCCAATATGCCAAATGATACTATTGAAAGAGCTATAAAGCGCGGCGCAGGCGAATTGCCCGGACAAGGGCCCGTTGAAGAAGCTATTTACGAGGCTTATGGACCAGGCGGCATTCAATTGATTATTATTGCCGCAACGGATAATCGCAATCGCACTACTGCAAATATTCGTCATATTTTAGGTAAAAATGGAGGCAGTATGAGCGGACACGGATCAGTAGTGTGGAATTTTGAGCGGACCATAGATGGATTTAAAACAAAAAGTATTCAAGAAGCAGACGCGTTAAGTAAAGAGAAAGTTAATCAGTTGATAGAACAGTTAGAGGAGGATGAAGATGTTGAGGAAATTTATACGAATTTGGATTAGATTTTAAGAATAAAAATGTCAAACTCAAATGTCAAATATCAAATCAAATCCAAATGTCATTATGACAATATTAGGCATCGATCCAGGATTAGCTACAACCGGTTACGGCATCGTCAAAGTCCAAAACCATCAGTTTACGCATATTGCTCATGGAATTATAGCAACTTTAGCCGGTTGGCCTCATTGCCAGAGATTGCATAAATTGAGCAGGCAGCTTAAAAAGATTATTAAGAAATATCAGCCGCAAACAATCGCCGTGGAGGAGATTTTTATGTATAAGAACGTTAAGACGGCAATTAAAATCGGGGAAGCGCGAGGAGTGATTTTGCTAACCGCGGCGCAATTTAAGATTCCTTTGCGCGAATTTACGCCTTTAGAAATTAAACAAGCACTTACAGGATATGGTCGGGCTGACAAGCATCAGATACAGAAAATGGTCAAAAATATTTTGCGTTTGCCGTCAATTCCTAAGCCGGACGATGCGGCAGATGCGGTGGCAACTGCAATTTGCTGCGCGCAGACTAGACTTAAAATTTTTATATGAAGATTTTATTTCTCTATCGTTTTCCTTTATGGGGCAACGGCAGCGGCAAATTTTTGCGGGATATGTGCCGCGCTCTTAAAGACAAAGGACACAAATGCGCTATTGTTAGTCCGGCGACTCGGCAATTTGAATTTGCCAGACAGTATCGCGTTCCTAAAATTAATAATCAATTTATCCCTAAATTTGTTACTCATCCTGATTTAGCAGACTCTAAACGTTATTGCGAATTAACCGCGGCAGAGATTAGAGAGTGGTATAATTCATTTTTAATTACAACAATCAAAGCAGTGGAAGATTTTAAGCCGGATTTAATACATGTTCATCATATAGCCATCCTTGACTGGGTGGCTTATTTTATTAAATCTGTTTATAACATTAATTTTGTTGTAACTGTCCATGGCAGCGATCTGCATAATATGGCTTTAGATAAACGTTATTATTCGCTTACCGCCGATGCTTTGGAGCAAGCTAATTTTTTATTAGCTAACAGCAAATATACTAAAGATTGGTTAGTTAAAATGTTTGGCGGGCATATTAAAAAGCATAAAACTAGAATTATTCCAGGCGGCATTTTTTTGAAAGATTTTTTAGAGGACGGGCACTGCGATATCGTCAATCAAAAGTATAATTTAGAAAAGAAGAAGGCAGTTTTATTTACAGGCCGCCTTATGAAGGAAAAGGGAACCGAGTATTTAATTCGCGCGGCTAAACATATTCGGGCGCAGATTTTTATTATCGGCGAAGGAGAAGAAAGAGGAAATTTAGAGAAATTGGCCAAAGATTTAAAACTAAAGAATGTGCATTTTGTCGGTTATTTAGGCAAGGATCGCAGAAGCGAGTTTCATGATTTTTACCGGCGGGCAGATGTTTTTGTCGCTCCCAGCGTTTGGGATGAGCCTTTGGGTTTAGTAATTTTGGAAGCGATGATTTATAAAACACCGGTAGTTGTAACCCGCAAAGGCGGTATTCCTTTATCAGTTAAAGATGGCTTTAACGGTTTTTTTGTTAAGCCCAGAAACAGCACTGATATAGTGGAAAAGGTCAATAGACTTCTGCGCAACCGCAAACTGCGCCAAACTATGGGCGAAAACGCTCAAAAAATCGTTTTGCAAAAGTTTGACTGGTCCAAAATCATACGCAAGTTTATCAGAATTTATAAGAGAAGTTTGAGTAATAATTATAATGGGTTTAAAAAATGATTGGAAAAAAATTTAAAATAGCTTTATTTTCTACGCCTCGCGTGGCTGTGCCGCCGCCTAAATACGGTGGCACCGAGCTGATCGTTTATAATTTAGCCGAGAGTTTGGTAAAAAAAGGACATGATGTAACTGTTTTTGCAACTGGAGATTCGCATACGTCGGCTAAATTAGAGTATATTTGTAAAAAATCCGGCTATCAGATGGGTTTGCCGCCTGACAAAGCGCCTGCTCTTTTGCATTGTTCTTATCTTTTTGCTAAAATGAAAGAACAAAAGTTTGACATTATCCATAATCATTATGGCGCATGGGGATTGGCTTTTGCATCATTGTTAAGTACGCCGATTGTCACAACATATCACGGAGATTTTGCCGCGGATTTGCGGCCGGAGGATTTTAAATATTTTGTCCAACTGGCAGGGCAAACTGGCTTTGTATCTATTAGTCATTCTCAAGCGCGCAATACCCCTTTTAAAATCAATTGGGTCGGCAATGTTTATAATGGCATTGATATCAGCAAATTTGATTTTAAGGACAAACCAAAAAATTATTTTGCATGGATGGGCAGGTTTGCTCCATCTAAAGGCGCTAAAGAAGCTATTTTAGCCGCGCGCCAGGCAAAAGTAAAATTAATTTTAGCTGGACGATTAAGCAGTTTTCATCCGGAAGAGGTCAGTTATTTTAATCAAGAAATCAAACCATTACTTGATAGTAGGCTGGTTAAATACATTGGTGAAATTAATCATCAAAAAAAAGTAAAATTGTTAAAAAATGCCATTGGTTTGCTTAATCCAATTAATTGGAATGAGCCTTTTGGATTGGTGATGACCGAATCTTTTGCTTGCGGCACCCCGGTTATCGCGAATCAATGCGGATCTGTTCCGGAGATAGTAATTGACGGAGAGACTGGTTTTATCGCTAAAACTCAAAAAGATATTGTCAAAGCTATTCAAAATATCAACGAGATTGATCGCAGGAAATGCCGTGCTCGAGCAGAGAAATATTTTTCCGCGGATAAGATGACAGTTGAATATGAAAAAATTTATCGTCAAATTTTAAAAAGTTAATATTATGAGAAAGTTAAAGATTGCTTTATTCTCTACGCCGTGGGAGGCAGTGCCGCCGATTAAATACGGGGGCACTGAATTGGTCGTATATAATTTAGCTGAAGGTTTGCATAAAAATGGTCATTTGGTTACAGTTTTTGCTACCGGTGATTCTAAAACTTCGGCCAAACTTGAGTATATTCATGCTAAAGCCGGTTATCGCTCTGACATATCGTGGGACGATAAATATTTTTCTTTATTGCACGCATCTTATGCCTTTGCTAAGATTCAGCGCGGGGGTTTTGATCTTGTTCATAATCATTACGGCGCGTGGGGGGCGGCCTTTGCCAAGTTGTTAGACAAGCCTTTTGTTTCCACTTATCACGGCGATTTAACTCATAGCCGAAAGAGAGCAGGGTTTGAGTTTTTAAAAAAACTTTTTCAGAATACTCCAATGATTTCCATTAGTCATTCTCAAGCGCGCAATACCCCTTTTAAAATCAATTGGGTCGGCAATGTTTATAACGGCATTGATATCAGCAAATTTGATTTTAACGACAAACCTAAAGATTATTTTGTCTGGATGGGCCGATTTACATCTGATAAAGGCGCTGTAGAATCAATCTTAGCTGCTAAACAGGCGGGAGTCAGATTGATTATGGCCGGCAAAATAGATAAATTTGTGCCAGCAGATGTGGAGTATTTTAACAAAAAAGTCAGGCCATTGATAGACGGCGATCAAATTAAATACATTGGCGAGATAAGTCATTTACAGAAAGTTAAACTATTGAAAAATGCGCGCGGCTTGATTGATGCCATTAAATGGAACGAGCCGTTTGGATTGGTAATAATAGAAGCCATGGTTTGCGGCACTCCTGTTATTGCCAATGGTTTTGGTTCAGTGCCTGAGGTTGTGGCTGATCAGGAGACGGGTTTTATTTGCGGAAGTCAAAAAGATATTGTCAAAGCTATTAAAAATATAGATCAAATTCGCCGACATAAATGTCGAGAGAGGGTAGAGAAATATTTTACTGCCGAGAAGATGACGGAAGATTATGAGAGAGCGTATTATAAAATTTTAAAACATAAAGTATGACAAAATCCGAAATCCGCAAGGATTATATTCAAGAAAAATACGTAATTATCGCTCCGCACCGCAGCCGGCGACCGCATGATGCCGGAAAGATTGGTTATGCCAAAGAATTAAAAACATGCCCCTTTGATTCTAACCACACGGAACATCCGACTGGCATTTATTGTTTAACTCCAGAGGGAGATGGAGTATATCCGTCTGATAAAAATCAGCCATGGAAAATAAAAGTCGTTTTTAATAAATACCCTGCGGTAGCATTAGATAACCCCAAGGCTTACGGTCAACAGGAGGTGGTGATAGAGACTCCGGATCATAATCAAAAGTTTGAGGATCTGCCGATAGAGCATATATCTGATTTGTTAAAAGTTTATGCCGCGCGCACGATTGAAATTACCAAAAACGACAAAATAGAATATATTATTATTTTTAAAAATCAGGGCGGCAGTGCTGGAGCTAGTTTAGAGCATGCCCATTCGCAAATTTTTGCCACAGATTTTATACCGCCGCATTTGGTAGATAAATCTCAGCGGGTCCAGCGCTACAAACTTGAACGCGGCACCTGCGTTTACTGCGATGTGATAAGCAAAGAACAGAACGGGCCGCGGCTAATTTATAAAGACAGCTATGTGATAGCTTTTTGCCCGTATGCTTCCATGCATAATTACGAAGCTTGGATTATGCCTCTTCGCCATTTAGACAATATTACTTTATTGAATGGGAAAGAGAGATTGGCATGGGCGCGGATTTTTCAAACATTAGTCAAGAAGCTATTCAGCATAGGCTTGGATTATAATTATTATTTTCATCAAGTAGTTAATGACGAAGATCAGCATTTGTATGTAAAGATTACTCCTCGCGGACCTATTTGGGCAGGAGTGGAGATTGGTTCCGGCATTGTAATCAACCCTGTTTTGCCGGAAGACGCGGCAGAGTATTATCGGGGATGAATTTTACCATGCATTTCTATCTTAAAACTTGGTTTATTGCGTTATTAGTTTTTGCGTCCGCAGGCCTGTTTTTTTGCGTTCTTTTTTTGTCAGAAATAGCTACGCAATTAGAGTTTATTTCAGCAGGCGAGAAATTGGAGAATCAAGAAATTTTGCCTTTAGGCTTTTCCAAAACAGCGCCGGCGCGCGGCAATCCAGAGGCAAGAATCCAAATAGCGATTTTTGCTGATTTTTTGTGCCCTTTTTGCAGAGAGAATTTTTTTATTTTAGATGATATTTTATCTCGGCATTCTGATGACATTTATTTGCAGTTTCGGCATTTTCCTATTATTAGCCAAGATTCGCAGACTAAAGCAGAAGCCAGCATGTGCGCTGACGAGCAAGATAAATTTTGGGAATATCATGATCAAGAGTTTAGCGGACAGATTGATTTGAGCGTTTTAAATTTAGATCAAGAACAATTTGATCAATGCGTTAAGGATCGGAAATATAAAAAGTTAGTTGAGGACGATTTTAACGATGGACGGCGATTGGGCGTGTCCGCCACGCCGACTTTTTTTATCAATGGCCGCAAGATTCAAGGCGTCCTGCCGCTTGATGTGTGGGAGAAGCTGATTGCAGAATTGAGGTGAAGTAGTTGGCTAATTTATGGACAAGTAATAAAATCATACTCGTATGACAATAGGAACAATAGTTAAGCCAAATCAAAAAGGGCAAATAGTTATCCCTAAAGAATATAGGGATGAATTGGCAATTGATTCAAGTATGTTTCTTAATTTAGTTATGAGGGGAAAAGGAATTTACATTTATCCTATTGCCGGAGTTGTGAGCAAAGCAGATAGCGAGAGTTCATATTTGAATGTTTTAAAAAAAACGCAAGGAAAATGGAATGAAAATTGGGAGGACATTAGAAAGAAGAGAAGAAGAATTGAATTATCTGCTTATGAATGAAATAATAAATATCAAGGTAGTTCAAAAATCAATAGACAATGAGAAAAAGCGGTTTGTAAACGCTCGGGAATTGCATAAGTGGCTAAAAGTAGGGAGGCAGTTTGCAGATTGGATTAAGGATAGGATAGAAAAATATGATTTTGTGGAGGGTACTGATTTTTTTAAAGTAATACCGTACAAAGAGCTAAAACAAGCCGAAAATTTTGATTTCACAATTTTAGGAAATCAAAATAAACAACTAAAACAAGCCGAAAATTTTGATTTGCCAAATTTGGCGGATCAAAAATCAAAACGCGGCGGTGATGTAAGAAGCATAGAATATATTTTAACAATTGATATGGCAAAAGAGGTGGCAATGCTTGAAAATAATGAATTAGGCAAGAAAGTAAGAAAATATTTCATCAAAACAGAAGAGCGGTTTAAGCAAGTGATGCGGGCGGCTTTTGAGAATCCGAAATTTGTTAATCAGCTTTCTAAGGATTTTAAGGAAACAAGAGAAGAAACAAAGGATTACAGAAAAGATTTCACAGACAGCATAAAAAAATGCGTATCAGTCAAGCATTATGGAACTTACACTGATATGCTGTATAAATTTTTGTTCGCAGAAAGGGCGAAAGAATACAGAAAGCTGTTAAATTTAGCTAAAAAAGATTTGACCAGAAATACAATGTATGAGGAGATTCTGTTTATTATAGGCAGTTTTGAAACAGGGTTAGCCGGAGAGCTTGAAAAAAAATATAAGGAAGAAGAAAGACATTTGAGTCGGCAGGAATTTATAAAAATTTTTAAACAATTCTCTTCAACGCGAAACTGGGATGTCTACAAGAAGAGGGATAGGAAAATAATGGCGACTTATGATGAGGAATTAAGAAGCATTAAGCATCCAAAGCTGATTGATTACAAAAAAGAATTTACCAGCGAGGATATTAAAAAGTTGCTGGGACAGAGGAATGTTTAAAATTAACCTAATCTAACTCTTGTCCCGCTTGGCTGGGATTGGGGTATGGTTGGTGTGGGTTGTTTGGTTAAGTTTTGAAAGGGTGTTGGCGGACGGAAAAATTTTTGTAATCTGGTATTTTTGTATCAGATTTTTTGCTTATTTTAGGG
>JBBTVS010000011.1:0-6246 GCA_038078695.1 Patescibacteria group bacterium | reverse complement strand
GATTGAAGAGTTCCAAGCGTGTTTGATAACTTCTTGGCCGTTGTAACTGATCCGTGCGGCAGCGGCACTAATACATCTTGCCAATCCGCTCGAGACAGTGGAGCAGGAAAAGAAAAATTATATCGCTATGTTTTATCAGCTTATAACGGCGGTAAAGAAGGAGCTAATTCTCAATCAGGTACACCGCCTGGAACATGCTCGATCGGAAGCACAATTTGTTGTACAGAATCTTGCAAGGAATTGAATACACATCCTGAAGAAATGCATTGTTTTATTGAAGTCGGGAGCGATGCAACGATTATGCCTACTAAAGTAGAATGTCCCAAAGACCCAGGCGAGCTTGGCAAGTATACTTATCCTTATGTGATGGAAAAGTTTGATGACAATTATAATTCTATAGACAAGGAGGATGATCACAAATTCGGCGACGGAGTCGCGAGCTGCCCGTAAAAATATAGCATTATGCCTAAAACTCAAAATAACAAAATGACTGCATCAGCCGAGCAACAGATAGCTGGCAGAATTTATTTTGTCAGAGGAAGAAAGGTGATGTTAGATCAGCACCTTGCCGAACTTTATGGAGTAGAGACAAGAGTTTGAGATTTTGAGATCACAATTTGTGATCTCAAACCATGGCGGCAGACGATACTTGCCGTATGTTTTTACAGAGCAGGGCGTGGCTATGCTTTCCAGCGTGTTAAATAGTGAACGAGCGATACAGGTAAATATCCAGATTATGCGGGCTTTTACCAAATTGCGGACTATGCTTATGGCTTATAAGGATGTTTATAAGGAATTGGAGAAGAAGATTGAATATATGGAGAGTAAATATGATCGGCAGTTTAGAAAAGTATTTGAGGCTATTAAACAGCTTATCATACAAAAAGAAGAGCCAAGAGCAGAGATTGGGTTTAGGTAGAGCGGCGACGGAGTTGCGAGCTGTCCGTAAGTTTTAATTTTATGCAAGTAGAGATTGATCAGAGTATAAAAATAGAGCAGATAAGTCGGGATACTATTATTGCTTTTTCAAATAGCATTTCTTATGCTGTTACAGTACCGGCTAAGGCTAAAAAGCAAATTAAACAGCAGTTTCGCATATTGGGGAAACCGCATTTGTTTTATTATCGCACTTTTGCCGCTGCTGTTGTTTTGTTAATTAAGAATTATCTTAGCAAAATAGATGCAGTAGTGATAGACAGAGAGTATTCCGGCAGAGAGAAATTAATTAAAGATATGATTTTAGAAATGTTAAAAAGTTTGCGCTGTAAACAGCCGCAGATTTACTTTAGACAGATTGGCAAAAAATCTAAAGCGCACAAAGTTGCTTATTTAACAATGAAAAAACAGCGCAAAGCAGATATTGTTTTAACAATAAAAGAATTGCAAGAGTTGATTTTTAGACAAAAATAAAAAGCCCGAATGCTTTTGCGCGCCGAATGAATACGGCGGTGAGGCACCCGAAGGCTTTCTAATATCTAGAATAGCAAACTTAAAAAATTTGTCAAGGTCAATTAGCGTATTTCAGAACATGGCGACGGAGTCGCGAGCTGTCCTTGACAGACATTTTTGAATTGTCTATACTGCGTCTATATGAAAACTTTACTTAACATCAAAATTGAACCAGATTTTAAAAGAGAAGTACAACAAGTAGCTAATGAACTTGGTTTTTCTATTAGCTCGCTAATCAGAGGTTTCTTAAAACAGCTGGTAAGAGAGAAGCAGATAGACTTTTCTGTACCGCAAACTTTTAACAAGAGAACACAGAAAATTTTAGATGAAATTGAAGAGGATATTAGATTAGATAGAAATTTTTCTCCGGCATTTACTGGCGCACATGAGGCGATTGCTTATCTTAAAAGCAGTAAATGATTATTAAATTTCACAAATGTTTTAAGAAGGCGTATCAAAAATTGCCTTCTAATTTACAAGAAGCTGTCGATCAAAAGATGGCGTTATTTTATCAAAATCTCTTTGATCCTGTATTGAACAATCATCAATTAAAAGGCAAATATAAAAATCATCGCAGCATCAATATCACTGGAGATTGGAGAGCGTCGTATAAAGAGATTGATAAAGATAATTTCAAGTTCTTATTACTTGATACTCACAGCAATTTGTATAAATAACATAAATATAAGGAGAGGTGCCGGAGCGGTCGAACGGGCTTGCTTGGAGAGCAAGTATGGCAGAAATGTCATCCAGGGTTCGAATCCCTGCCTCTCCGCCACACTTATGTCCGACATTACCATCCAAATTAAAGAGCGTCTAGATATCGCTGACTTTATCAAACAGTATGTTGAACTTAAGCCGGCAGGATCAAACTTTAAAGCCCTTTGTCCGTTCCATCAAGAAAAAACCCCCTCGTTTATGGTGTCGCCGGCCAAGCAGATGTTTAAATGTTTTGGCTGCTCCATAGGAGGGGATATTTTTACTTTTTTGGAAAAATACGAGGGCATAGAATTTAAAGAAGCTTTAAAAATTTTAGCTGATCGGACCGGGGTCGCATTGCCGCGGTTTAACGCGCAGACAAACAGCCTAAAAAATCGCCTGTACGATATTTTAAAACTTGCCGCGGATTTTTATCATCTTACTTTAATAAAATCAAAAAGCGCGCAAAGCGCTCGCGAGTACATAAAAAAGCGTCAGATTGACGATTTAACCCGGGATAATTTTAGATTAGGCTATAGTCCGAACGAGTGGCGGTCATTGTTAGATTTTTTAAAAAAGAAGGGTTTTTTTGAATCAGAGATTTTAAAAAGCGGTTTAATCAAGCGCTCGGCAACTTCTTCCGCTTATTATGATATGTTTCGGGATCGCCTAATGTTCCCGATTTTTGATGAATACAGCCGAGTGATTGGATTTGGCGGGCGCATTTTAAGAGATGTCCCTGATCAGCCAAAATACATCAATACGCCGCAGACAGAACTTTACGATAAAAGCCGGGCGGTGTACGGATTAGACAAAGCTAAGGACAGTATTAGGCGTCAAAATTTAGCCGTATTAGTTGAAGGCTATATGGATGTTATCGCAAGCCATAAAGTTGACATCAAAAATGCGGTGGCAGCTTCCGGCACCGCGCTTACGGAAAATCAATTAAAACTAATTAAACGTTTTACTAATAATATAGCCCTATCTTTTGATATGGATGACGCGGGCATCAGCGCGGCTTTGCGATCATACAAAATCGCTGCAGATTTAGATATGAACACAAAAATTGTTCAATTGCCTCAAGACAAAGATCCGGATGACATAATCAATCAGAATAGAAACTTATGGCAGAAGGCCATAGACCAGAGCAGGCACATTTTAGATTATTATTTTGCCATAATTCTGCGGAATTTTAATATCAATAAAGTAGAAGATAAAAAGCAGGCTCGCGATAAATTACTGCCATGGATTATGTCAATAAAAGACGCGGTGGAAAGAAGCCATTTTTTGGAAAAATTATCAGTGCTTTTAAAAGTAAGCGCAGACGAACTAAGTCTGGAAGGCAGGCGGATAAAACAACCAATTACAAGTCGGGTTGATCAAAAGGTTAAGCCAATTATAATGCGAAGCAATTTTAAAAGCGCGATTGAGCATCTCTTGGCTTTAATTTTGGCTTTTGCAAAAAGATTGCCTGATCAATTAAAATTACCTCAATTAAAATTGAGAGATCAGACTTTAAATAATCTTTACAAAGAAGTTAGAGATTATTATAATAAAAGAGAAATTACGGCAGAAATTATAGCGCAATGGAAAGAGAACTATCAAGATTTAGTCGGCGATTTAGAATTGCTGGCTGATAAGGATTACGGAGAGTTGGAGCCGGCGGAAATACAGCGCGAATTTAAAAGATTGGCGGAATTTCTGAATAATAAAGCAATAGGGTTAAAACGGCAGAGGATGATTGAGCAGATTAGAACCGCGGAAGAGGCGGACGATGAGAGCAGAGTCGCTGAATTAAGCGAATTATTGGATCAAGTGTTGAACAACTAAAAAATATTTATGTTTCGCAAAAAAAGAACAGCCGAACAATCTAAGCGCAAGCATTATCAAAAGTCAGTGCCGCCTTCAATGGAGACTGTTGATCTTTTGATTAAAAAAGGCGCCAGCCGCGGTTTTGTTACTCAAAAAGAATTGTTATACATATTGCCTGAAGTTGAGGATTATTTATATTTGTTAGAAGAGACTTTAGATAAACTGGAACGGACGAATGTTTCTTTAGTGGAAACAGAAGATGATTTGCTGGGCAATACCGGTTGGGGCGCGGCTCAATCATCAAGCAGTGTTTTGCCGGTGTTGAGTTTGCACAAAGGCATGGATTTATCTGATATTTCAGCTGATTCAATCCAGATGTATTTGCGCGAGATAGGCAAGGTACCTTTATTAATAGGCGAAGAAGAGTATATTTTGGCTAAACGGAAAGAACAAGGGGATTTGGAAGCTAAAAAACGGTTGATTGAGGCAAATTTGCGTTTAGTTGTTTCTATCGCCAAGAAATTTACCGGCAGGAGCCTATCGCTTTTGGATTTAATTCAAGAGGGCAATATAGGGCTGTTTCGCGCGGTAGAAAAGTTTGATTACCGGAAAGGCTATAAATTTTCCACTTATGCCACTTGGTGGATTAGGCAGGCTATTACCCGCGCTTTAGCCGATCAATCAAGAACCATTCGAATTCCTGTGCATATGGTGGAGACTATCAATAAGTTTCAGCAGGTGCAAAGAGAGTTGACGCAGATTTTGGGCAGGGAGCCGGAAGTTGAAGAATTGGCCGCGGAGATGGATGAGGATGTGGAAAAGATTCGCTATATTAAGAAAATTTCACAAGATACCGTGTCTTTGGAGACATCCGTAGGCGATGATGATGACAGAGATTCTACTTTAGGCGATTTTATTAAGGATGATAAGACAATCAGCCCGGCCCGCATTGCCGGATTGCAATTGCTTCGTTCCCATGTGCAGGAAGTGCTTAAGGTTTTAAATCCGCGCGAGCAGAAAATTTTAAAGATGCGTTTTGGCTTGGATGACGGAGTGGCTCATACATTAGAGGAGGTGGGGCAGGATTTTGGCGTAACCCGCGAACGGATCCGCCAGATAGAAGCTAAGGCTTTGGAGAAAATCAGCGGTTCTAAAGATATGGCGCTGCTCCAGGATTATTGACATAAAACATGGAACATGTAACATGAAACAAGCCATCATGCGAGTGGTCACCTGTGGGTGAAAACATGTAATATGACATTTCAAGTAAAAATATGCTTAAGTTTTATCAAGAAAAGTCAGAACAATATAAGATTGCTAAAGATAACAAAGGAGAGGAATCTTTAATTAGTAATTCTCCTCATCGAGATAGAGAGTTTCAAAATCAAGGCGCAGGCTATTGGCAAAAAGAAGTATGTGAGTATATTAAGGAGAATTACTTAAATAACTTTAAAAAGCCTAAAATTTTAGATTTAGGGTGTGGAAGAGGTACTTTTAGTGTTAAGGAATTTTTTAGTAAACTAAGCGATAGTTCTATTGCAGGAGTTGATTATTTTGTAGAAAATCTTAAATATTATAAGGAAGCAAAAAGTCGGATTGTTGCTAACGCAATTAAATTGCCATTTAAAAATGCAAGTTTTGACATTGTTATCACAAGCAACCTCACATCAGACAATAAGTATTTTGATAAGCAAGATAACTTAAATAAGTTAGCATCAGAAATTGGGCGTATTGTAAAAAAAGGAGGTATTATTGTGTTGATGTATGAAGATTTGGAATTATCTGAGTATTTAAAGGAAGAACAATTTCAATTTTTAGAGGATGTAGCTACATACTTTATATTAAAGAAGTTTTAAGTTTTGAGTTGTGGTTTTGACATTTTATATTTAAGTTTTGAGTTTTCTTCCCGGGTAGCTCAACGGTAGAGCAGTTTCCGCCAAAGGCGGACTCGCCTCTGGCGAGGGCTGTATGCACAATTTATGTTTACAGTGTATGTATTAAAAAGTTTAAAAAATAACAAGCGATATGTGGGTTATACGGCAAAAAGCGCTCTTATTAGATTAAAGGAACATAACCGTAGTTGCAATAGATGGACAAGACATAATAGTCCATTTCAGATTTTGTATACAGAGATGTATCAAATCAAGACAGAAGCTATCAGAAGAGAGCATTTTTTGAAATCTGGTCAAGGCAGAAAATGGTTAGACGCAAATATAACAATTAAATAATCATCCCGGGTAGCTCAACGGTAGAGCAGTTTCCGCCAAAGGCGGACTCGCCTCTGGC
>JBBTVS010000010.1:2321-3946 GCA_038078695.1 Patescibacteria group bacterium | reverse complement strand
AGCTCTTTATAAAAATTCTCGCGAGTGCCGATTATAATCAAAAACACTAACAATTTATTTTTATCTATTTTATATACCAACCGATAATGCGTGCCTTTATCAGTAAACGGATATTTCCAATAATCTCTAAAAATGCCATGCAATCGTATTCCATACTTATACGGATCTGCGCTTAATTCTGCTATAACAGTATTTTTAATAAAATTCTGAACACCGAGAGGAGCTTTTGTTAAATCTTTCCTTGCCCGTGGTGTAAATATAATCTGATACATATAGACGGTACAATCATTTTTTTCGTTCTTGCTTAATTTCAGAAAATACCGCATCTGCAGAATACAACCTGCCTGCCTTAATATCTCTCTCCGCTTTGTCTATCACTTTTTTAAAATATGCTTTCCCTTTCGGCGTCTCTATTGCCTCATCAAACCAATCTTTCTCCTCTGCTTCCTGTCCTGCATCATACTTGATTGGAATAATATTAATAATAGGAGTACTTACTCTAATCACATACTCCTCCTGCTCCTTAAACCCGGCTCCGCGCAAAAAAGATGCTGGTATTCGCAATCCTTGTTTAGGATGAAATCTTACTGCTTTGGTCATAACATAATCGTTTTTCATCTTTTAAAATTTGATTTTTTGTCCATGTTTATTTAACTGTATGCAGTTTTTAATTATTTGTCAAGGTTTGTTCTATTTTTCTCTTAACCTCTCGCAAAGATTGGCCGTTTTGCCGTATTTCTCTTTCCATTTTAAATGTGAGATCTAAATTATCTCTTTGACAGGCAATAGCCAGATCTTTTTTATTGACTCTAATCAAAACCAAAAGATCGCTAATTACAGAAATAGCAGGATCCGTCTCATCAATTAAATCCATAATTAAATATTTAGTCCATTGCGTATCTCTATTATAGCCGATTAAATTAGAACTGTTGATTATCAGCAAACTATTAAGCGCGCCAAAAGCCATTGCCGTTTTTGCTTTAATGATTTCTAAAACATCAGGATTTTTCTTGTGCGGCATAATTGATGAGCCAGTGCAAAATTGATCAGGCAGGCGCGCATAATTAAATTGCGGCATTGACCAGAGAATTAAGGTTTGAGCCAATTGCGACAAATGCTTCATTAACATGGCAATATTAAAAGCCAGAGCAGTCGCGTCTTCTCCGCGGTTGGTTATGGGATCAAGAGTATTTTCTTCTGCTTGAGCAAATCCTAACTCTTTTGCGGTAAATTTGCGATCAATATTAAAACTCGTTCCATAGCCGGTAACTGAACCTAAAGGGCTTTTGTCATAAATCTTCAGCCAACTTTTAAATCTATCCTGGTCTCTTTTGACGCTCTGCTTAAATGAATCAAAAATAACTCCCAATGTAGTTAAAACAGCCGGCCGATGATGCGTAAACCCGGGCGCTTGAACCTTATTATGCTTAACTTTTAATTTAGATAAAACAGCAATCAATTTTGATAAATCTTGAACAATTTTATTGTTCGCGTCTTTTAAATACAGCCGCATATCGCAAGCAATTTGATCATTTCTGGATCGGGCAGTATGCAATCTGCCGCCGATATCAATCCCATACTTTTCTATTAAATAAGCCTCAACATTAGTATGCGCATCTTCTTTA
>JBBTVS010000010.1:0-2221 GCA_038078695.1 Patescibacteria group bacterium | reverse complement strand
ATTTTTATGCGCTTCAATAATCACTTGCCCTGCCGGCGCTTCGTAAACACCCCTGACTTTTAAGCCCACGAGCCTGTCCTCTATTAAAGTAACAATGCCAACTCCGTGTTTGGCGGCAATATTATTAAGTTTAATAATCAAATCAGCTAATTTCATTCTATAGCCGTTGAGCGCTACTGGCAAACCCTGTTCAAATTCCAATGCAACCAGTTCCGGCGCATCAGGCGCATGCTCCGGCACGGCGCAAACTTGCAAAATATCTTGATACTTGGGAATTTCCGAGGGTTTTTCTATTTCTCCGCCTTCGCCGGTTACTCCCCACATATTATCATCATAAGAATATGGCTTGTCTTTTGTCTGTTTGATTGGAATGTTGTGCTGTTTGGCATATTCTATTTCTTCATCTCTGCCCATAGACCATTCTCTAACCGGCGCGATGATTTTCATCTGCGGATTAAGAGTGATGATTGTCCCATCCAATCGCACCTGATCATTGCCTTTGCCTGTGCAACCGTGAGCTATGGCGTCCGCGCCTTCTTGTTCGGCAATTTCCACTGCGGCTTTAGCCAAAAGAGGACGCACGATTGGAGTTGAAAGGTGATAATCGCCTTGATAGCATGCGTTGGCTTTGATGCCTTTGGCAATATACTGTTCAGCGCATTCGTCTTTAACATCCAAAACAATGGCTTTAATCGCGCCCAAATCCAATGCTTTTTGTTTAATTTGATCTAAATCATCAGCTTGCTGGCCCACATCTAAAGTTAAAGCGATTACTTGGCATTGATACTCGTCTTGAATCCATTTAAGCATACAGGAAGTATCAAGGCCGCCTGAATACAGAAGAACGCATTTTTTTACTTCGCCCTTTTTTGCCTCGTAAGAAGCTACTTTTTGATATGCGGTTGATCCGTTCATCATAATATTTTCTAAGTCAGAAGATAAACCAACAGCGCTTTTTGCGCGTGCAGTCTATTTTCCGCTTGTTGATAAATAATTGATTGATGCCCGTCTATTACTTCGCTTGTAACCTCATTACCGCGATAGGCTGGCATATCATGCATAAATAAAGCGTCTGGTTTGGCTTTTTTCATTAACTCTTGAGTAACTTGATATGGCTGAAAAATTTTTAAACGTTCCTCTTTTTCCGCCTCACAGCCCATAGAAACCCAGGTGTCCGTATATATAATGTCCGCGCCCTGCGCCGCTGATTCTGGATCATCTGTTTGTTTAATTATTGAACCGTTTTTGTCCGCTAAAATATGCGCCTTGATCAAAATATCATTATTCATTTGATATCCTGCCGGCCCGGCGCAAACAAAATTTATTCCTAACATGGCGCAAGCCAAGGCCAGCGAATGGGTGACATTATTATTGCAGTCGCCAACATAGCTAACCTGCAAGCCTTTGAGTTTATCCATATTTTTATCTGCTTTATGCTCCAAAATAGTTAAAACATCAGCCAAAGCCTGGCATGGATGTTCTAAATCCGACAAAGCGTTGATAACCGGGACTCTTGAATATTGAGCCAGTTCTGCAACATCTTTATGTTTAAATACCCTTGCGCAAATTACATCGCACATCCGCGAGGCAACCTGCGCCACATCAAAAATTGGCTCTCTTTCACCCAAACCAATGTCCTGCATATTGTAATAAGTAAATTGTCCGCCTAATTCATTCATAGCTTTTTCAAAAGACAGCCGGGTTCGGAGCGAGGGCTTTTGAAAAATCGTTACTAATAATTTATCCGCTAATTGATGCCTGCCCGACGGCTGGCCTTTTAGCATTAGCGCTTGTTTAAGGATGTATTTTAGCTCATCAGCCGTGAGGTCTAAAATACTTAAAAAATGTTTTGGTTGCGTCATATTTAAAAATAAAAAAACTCCCGTCCTCTAAACCATCAATAATAAAATTGACGATAAAAGGACGAGAGTCTCTCGCGGTACCACCTTTGTTTCCTCAAACATCACTGCTTGAGGCTTAATGGGTTCTCCGTCTCGCGCAAACGAGAGGACAAACCCTGCTGTTTGATTACGGACAGCCGCCGATTCCGATTGTTACCTCGGAACATCTTTTAAGGCGCGTTCTCTTAGATAACCGCGCTTGGCTCGCACCGACCCAAGCTCGCTTAATCGGTATTTCTAAGGTACTACTCCTTAATCATTGATTTTAGAATTATCAAAACTAAAAAGAATAATAGACTATTTTTATAACTTTGTCAAAT
>JBBTVS010000009.1:0-12271 GCA_038078695.1 Patescibacteria group bacterium | reverse complement strand
GGGCTTGGATTCGGACCAAGATAAACAGCTTCAAAGGCTGCTGTCCTACCATTAGACGACCCCGGAAAAATTTATACATCCAAATACCTTCCCACAGCCATAAACGAAACCGCGATCGTTAAAACTAAAACGCCTGCAAATTGCCATAAAGCCACTCCTGTTAAATGGCTGAAATAATAAGCTGTTAAACTAAAACTATTATCAAAAAAACTTAAAATATAAGGGTCAATCAATTCTAAAATCGGATATAATATCAATAAAGTTAAAACTGTGCCAATGCAAGCGTATAAAACAGCCTCTATCAAAAAAGGGGCTCTAATAAACCAATTATCAGCTCCAACTAACTTCATAATGCCGATCTCTTCGCTGTGAGTATAAATGGCAATGCGAATGGTATTAAAAACTATCAAAATAGCAATAATAGCAAAAACTCCGCTAATAATCCACCCAATTTTCTTGATCTTATCAGTGACGGTAAAAATTTTCTGCAAAAACGCTTGATTGTCTTTATAATTCTTGTCTTGAATCAGCCCTTTATACTGGCTCTGCTCTAATGCCTCTAAAATTAACGGATAATAATCTAATTCATAAGCTGTAATTATCAAAGTATCGCCCAAAGGATTATTACCCAATTCTGCCAGAGATTCGGTTATAAATACATCTTTTTGATGTTCTTCTTTTAATAATTTTAATGAATCTTCCCTGCTTAAATAATAAATTGATTTAATTTTTTCCAATTTTGACAGCTTCTGCTGGATGGCTTTTACCTCTTGAGGCGTAACTTCGGGCTTAAAATAAACGCTAATATCAATGCGGTCTTTTACTGCTTCCACAGCCTGCAATGTTAAAACATTTAAAAAACCTAAAAAACTAACCGAAATTAAAGTTAGAATAATAATGCTAATAGTGGCGGCAGAAAGCCAAATATTGCGCCGAAAATTTTGTAAAGCAAATTTAATCGCTCTAATTAAAGATACAAGCATAAAAAGAAAATTTCTAATTTTTAATTTCTAATTTCTAATCAATTTTTAATGATTTAATTTTTAAACAACAGACCTTGCTTCTTAAAGTTTAAAAATTACAACACATATCTCCCTTTTTCCACATCGCACACTATCCGGCCGTCGGCCAAAGTAATCACCCGCTTTTTTAAAGAATTCACCACTTCCCTATCATGAGTTACCAAAAGCACTGTGGTGCCAAAACTGTTTATCTTTACCAATAAATCTATAATTTCTCTGGTATTTATAGCGTCTAAATTGCCTGTTGGTTCATCTGCCACGATAATTTTTGGTTTATGAGCCAAAGCCCTGGCGATAACTACGCGCTGCTGCTCGCCGCCAGACAGATGGCGCGGATACCTATCTTGTTTATCTTCCAAGCCTACTATGCGCAAAAGTTGAGGCACTGTCTTTTGAATAACTTTATCTGTCTTACCGGCTACGGCCAAGGCAAAGCTGACATTTTCAAAAGCTGTTTTTTTAGGCAATAGTTTAAAATCTTGAAAAATCACCCCGATTTGACGCCGCAAATACGGCCTTTCCCGCTTTTTAATTTGAGTGATATCCCAGCCGCCGACAATAATTGAACCACTGGTAAGTCTTTCTTCTGCTATTAAAAGTTTAATCAAAGTAGTTTTCCCTGTGCCTGATTGTCCGACAATAGAAACCATCTCTCCCGGTTTAATGTGAAGATTAATATTTTCTACTGCCACTACTTTTGGCGGATATTTTTTAGTTACAGATTTGAAAATTATCATAAAATATGATAAATTAGAATTAGGGGGCAAGGCCGAGATAGCTCAGCTGGTAGAGCAATGCTTTCGTAAAGCAGAGGCCGCGGGTTCGAATCCCGCTCTCGGCTCCATTATTCAAAAAAATAATGCCACCACAAAAGAGCATTATTAATGCCTCTCCCTTGTTCTTCCAACCGATCTTCATTTAAAACAATAGCCTCATCTAAAACATTATCACCACCTGCTGACTGGCTTACCTGAACATCTGGGGCAGGATAAAAAATAAAAACTGTCTCTCCGGGCCTTTTATAATTTAAAGTCCGCTTAGCCAATAATTCTTTATCAGAATCAGAAATTGCTTTATTTAAACGTTCGCCTAAAATGCTATTTTCCAGTCGTATCTGATCGCGCTTGGTTGATAATTGATTTATTTCTGACTGAATCGCCTTTTGTTTTATAGATACTTTAATTAAATTAAAAACTATAAATGATAAAACTGCGATTCCTACAATCAAAAATAATTTTGACCTAAAAAAACGAAAAAACATAACAATATTATACCACATCTATGCTTTCACGCAAAATGCTTAAAAAATTTTGGCAAATAACGGCGGCTATTTTAATTTTAGGAATGGTGATTATGTTTGCGATAATGCCATTATTGAGTTGACTATCTCCGTAGCACCGCCAAATATGCGCTATTAGGAATATCTACTTGACCCAAAGCCATCATTTTCTTTTTGCCTTTTTTTTGTTTCTCCAATAATTTTCGCTTCCGCGTAACATCGCCGCCGTATAATTTGGCTGTAACATTCTTCTTTAAAGCTTTTATTCGTTCGCTGGCAATAATTTTGCCTCCTATTTTAGCTTGCAGGCGAATCTCAAAAAGATGCGGCGGTATCTCACTTTTTAAAATCTCCAACACCCTGCAAGCGCGCGCGTAAATTTGATGCCTTGGCACTAACATTGAAAGAGATTCCTCTTCCTCGCCGCCAATCAAAAAATCTAATTTGATTAAATTTACTTCTTTCCAATCGCCAAATTCATAATTTAAAGAAGCGTAACCGGAAGATGCGCTTTTTAACTTATCATAAAAATCAGTTAAAAGCTCGGCTAAGGGCAATTTAAAATACAAAATCGCGCGATTAGCAATATATTCGGTATTTACATATTCCCCCCGTTTGTTCATTGCCAACTGCATAATTCCGCCGATATATTTTTGCGGGGTGACAATTTCTAACTTCACTCTCGGCTCTTGAATCTCTGTTATTTGACCAGTATTCTCCGGGAATTCTTGCGGCGAGGTGATTGTATAATATTGACTTTTACCTTCTTTTAATTTTGAATCTTGAATTACAATTTTAAATTTAACTCGGTATTCCACCTGCGGGACAGTTAAAATAACATCTAAACTATATTCTCTTAAAATTCTCTCTTTAATAATATCAAGATGCAGGAGCCCCAAAATCCCTAATTTAAAGCCCTTGCCAAGCGCGCCGCTTGCAGCAGGCTCAAAATATAAAGATGAATCATTTAACTTTAACTCTTCTAACGCCGTTTTTAATTCCAAATATTTTGATTGATCTTTAAGATAAATATTAGCAAAAACCATGGGCTTGACTTGTTTATAGCCATGCAATGGCTTTATATCAATACGTTTGACATTTGTCACAGTATCTCCGACTTGACACTGGCTCGGCTCGCGGATTCCGGTAATTAAATAACCGATCTGCCCAGCTGATAACGTCTCTACCTTACGTTGTTTGGGCGTATAGATGCCGGCTTCTTTAATATCAGATAAAGCTCCTGTTTGATAGAAACTGATTTCATCGCCAATTTTAAAAATGCCGCCAAAAACGCGAATGTCGCAAACTACGCCAAAGTGCTTATCATAATATGAATCAAAGATTAAAGCTCGATGATCATGATCTGTAGCTGGCTGCGGTATGCGCTCAACTACTGCTTGCAGCACTTTATCAACATTTTGCCCTGTTTTAGCTGAAATGGCGATAATATCATTAAGACCGCATCCTAAAAGACTTGCGATTTCTGCTTTAGTGCCATCAATATCTGCGACTTTTAGATCAATTTTATTAATTACTGGAATAATAGTTAGATCTTGTTCTAAAGCTAAATATAAATTCGCTAAAGTCTGCGCTTGAATGCCGCAACTTGCGTCAACTAATAAAATAGCGCCTTCTACGGCAGCCAAGGCGCGAGACACTTCATAAGAAAAATCAACATGTCCCGGAGTATCAATAAGATTAAAAATGTACTGGCCATATCGCATTGTCACTGGCTGCATTTTTATAGTGATACCACGCTCCCGCTCCAAATCCATAGAATCTAAAATCTGATCTTTTTTTTCTCGCTCTGATATAGTATGCGTTAATTCCAAAAAACGATCAGCCAAAGTTGACTTGCCATGATCTATGTGGGCGATTATGCAAAAATTGCGGATATTATGTATTAATATTTTGTCCATTGATTCTTATATTACACAAAAATAATTCAACATGCAAAATTTAATCAAAAACCGCGGCAAATACCACGGTCCTTGATACTTAATACCTAATACTTAATACTTAATACTATTTCAACGTTACTTTTGCTCCGGCTTCTTCCAGTGTCTTTTTTATCTTTTCAGCCTCTTCTTTCGCCGCGCCTTCTTTAATAATCTTAGGTGCGCCTTCTACTAAATCTTTGGCATCTTTTAAACCTATATTAGTTACTGCGCGCACTGCTTTAATGGCCGCGATTTTATTGCCGCCAGCTTCGGTTAATTCAACGTCAAAGGTTGATTTTTCTTCGGCCTTGGTTTCTTCTCCTCCGACAACAGCAACCGGGGCAAATCCGACAACCGCTGGAGCCGCAGAAACGCCAAATTTTTCCTCCAGAGCTTTAACTAATTCAGACAGATCCAAAACCGACATCTCTTCTATTTGTTTGATTAAAGCGGCAAATTTGGCCGGCGCTTCTGGATCTTTTTGATCATCCTTTTGATTTTCAGATTGTTTTTTTTCTTTAGGCATGGTAATTAATTTTCAATTTACAATTTTCAATTTACAATCAATTTTCAATGCTTTAATTTTCAATGAAAATTGGTAATTGAAAATTGAAAATTTTATTGTTTATTATTCCTAATATTGTTTAAGACATTAATAAGTTCCCTCTGATTTCCCCGCAAAACATTCACTAATCCGTAAAACGGCGCATTTATGGAGCGGATGGCTCTTGCGATCAACTCTTCTCTGCTTGGCAACGCGGCCAAGGCCGTTACTTGACTCCACTCAATTACTCTGCCTTCTAAAATGCCTGCTTTAATTTCCAGTCCTTCCATTTCTTTATTTTTGCTGGCTTTAACCAATATTTTAGCGGCTCCAATTTCATCATTCATACTGCCAGCCACTCCAATGTTGCCAAGCCAATCATCTAATTCCAAAGCTACTCCTTTAATTTGTAAAGCCTTCTTAAGCAAAGCCTTTTTACAAACATCATAAGTGATGCCTTGTTCGCGCATTTGCATTCTTAACTCCTCTTGCTTGGATACCGGTACTTTGCTAAAAGTTGAAAAAATTATTGATTTAGCTTTGCCTAACAATTCCTGCAATTGATTAATGGCGTATTGTTTTTGTTCTTTAGTTTTTGGCATAAAAAAAAGTACTAAGTATCAGGTATTAAATAAAAAATAAAAGCGGACTTAATCCGCAGGAATATTGTGTATCTTATACATAATACTTGATACTACCTTCTCCTCGGCAAGCAAAATTTTAAGTCTACTGACGCTTGCTGTCTGCGGATTGAATATGAAATTTATCTTGATTAAGAGGATAGCTTACTTTTCTATAGTTGTCAAGGATAAAAATTTAAATCTTTGTCAATTTTTAATGACCTAATTTCTAATGTCTAAAAATTTAAAAATTAGAATTTCTACACAAACTCCTCCAATGTCCCGCTAATATCTATTTGACTAATATCATGCTCAATCACGCACTCATCCTTTTTTAAATGATCAAA
Source organism: Patescibacteria group bacterium (assembly GCA_038078695.1). Classification (GTDB taxonomy): domain Bacteria; phylum Patescibacteriota; class Patescibacteriia; order UBA9629; family UBA9629; genus JBBTVS01. The sequence goes on along the minus strand of JBBTVS010000009.1, from coordinate 6,519 downwards.
TTCATCGCTATAAATTTTTCGCTCTTCTTGATAAAACAATCCTACGGGAATTTTATCGCCCCATTCTTCCGCATATTTTTGAGCTTTAAGCCTTGAATTTTGAGCTTCTATTTTATAGACTCTCTCTTTAACCCATTCATAAGTATTCTGTTTGTTCCAAGTAACGCAGGGCTGTAAAACATCAATCAAAGCAAAACCGCGATGCTGGATGCCGGCCATAATCAAACCCTTAAGATGCGCGACATCAGAGGCTATGCCGCGCGCTATATAAGTCGCTTGGCTTGATAGAGCTAAAGCTATCGGGTTGATAGGACGCTCTATAACGCCGCAAGGTGTTGATTTTGTTTTAGCTCCATGATCAGAGGTCGGCGAAGCCTGACCGGCGGTAAGACCATAGATTTGATTATTATGCACAATATAAGTAATGTCTAAATTGCGCCGGCAGCTATGGATAAAATGCCCCAAACCAATGCCATATCCATCGCCATCTCCGCCAATAGCGATGACTGTCAATTTTGGATTGACAAATTTAGCGCCAGCGGCAACAGGCAAGGCTCGGCCGTGCAAAGCATGGATGCCGTAAACATTCAACCAATTGCACATATTGCTGTTGCAGCCAATACCCCACACGACTAAAGCTTGATGCGGCTGAATCTGAAGTTCAACCAAAGCCTGCTTTAAAGCCATCAAAATTCCAAAATTACCGCATCCAGGGCACCATGTGGGAATCATAGGTGTGCTGTAATCGGAAATGGTTAATCTATTTTTTGTTTGAGCTTGGTTTGACATTTGAGCTTTGGATTTTTAATTTTTACTATTGATTAAAAATTAACATTCGCCGCCAATTCTTCCATAAACCACGGCCTTCCGTCATATTTACATAACTTGCGATCAACCTTAAAGCCAGTTTTCTCATACAAATAATCCGCAAACTGACCAGAATAATTCGCCTCCACGCAGATTGATTTTTTGATCTTGGCTAACTCTCTCTTGACTCTATCTATATCTAACGGATAAATATGACTAAAATGCAAAATATTAACTAACTTGACATTTGACATTACTTCTAGACATGCTCCTTTGCCAGATCCCCAGCAAATCAAAGTAATGTCCGCATTTTTCGGTCCATACCATTTTGGCGCATCCATAACATCATCTTTGACAATTGTCTCAAGTTTGCGCATTCGCTTTGACATTTGCCGCACTCGATTTTCACTATCCTCTTCAGAATACCCAAATTCATCATGCTCATCAGAATTGGCGATAAATAAATGCCCACGAGTACCTGGGATTGACCGCGCTGAAACGCCGCTTTCTGTCACTTTATATCTCTCATAGTTCTGATTAAAATTTTGAATTTTGAATTTTGAATTTTGATAATCTCCTTCAAGCATTTGACTCTTTTCAACAGTAAAGAACGACTCCCCTAATAATTTATCAGATAAAATCAAAACCGGTACTTGATATTGATCAGCTAAATTAAAAGCTTTAAAAGTAAGCTGATACGCCTCCACGGCATCGCCCGGCGCCAAAATTATCCGCGGGAATTCATCCGGCGCCGCATGAGTTAAAAAACGCAGATCCCCCTGCGCGCTCCAAGTGGGCATGCCTGTAGCAGGGCCGGGGCGGCTGACTACCGCGCAAACCAGCGTGGTCTCAATCATCGCTCCAAACCCCAACGACTCAACCATCAGCGCAAATCCGCCGCCAGAGGTAGCAGTCATCGCCCGCGCTCCGGCAACAGAAGCTCCGATTACCATATTCATCGCAGCTATCTCGTCTTCAGTCTGTTTGACGATAATTTTGTATTGATGTTCATGGCTAGCTAAAAAATGCAAAATAGAAGTTGCCGGCGTCATTGGATAGGCGGCATAGAATTTAAGGCCTGCTTTTAAAGCGCCTAATGCTATGGCTTCGTTGCCGGTTAATAACAATCTACTACTTTTGTTAAACATAATTTTTAATTTCTAATTGAATTATACCCCGCCTCCAATACTCTCTGATTCGCTTTAACTATCCCCTGACCTTTGCTCTCAAAAACATCCTCTATCACCTCTCTGCCTATCTCTAATAAATCAACTTTGGACTTTGCCTGCCCGCCGAATTGGAGGGGACTTTGGACTTTAAACTGCCGCAACGCGGCGCCCACGGCCGCCACATTCTTCATAATCTTATCACCCCCAGTCTCTTCTGCAATCTTAGTAAAATTGACCGGAATAAACTTAATGTCTTGACGAAGCTTGACCTTGTTTTTAGCCTTTTTGACAGTATGCGTCCCTGTCAACGGCGGCATTCGACTATTATCAGCATCATAAATCACCACGCCTCCCTTTTTAACCTCATCCTGATGCATTACAACAGTATGCCAATTTAAAGCGACTAACTGATCAAGCTGGCTATAAACAGCATTAATCGGCTTTGACGAAACAGCAGCCTGCATCGTATTATGTCCGCCGCGAATTAAAGACGGATATTCGCTGTAAATAAATACAAAAAAACCCCCTCGCAAGAGCGTCTTGGCAAAAATCGGACCTGCTGTGTTCATAATCCCATAACCAGCTTCGCCGCCTATTTTCCAGTTGTAAAAAGTTGTGGGCACTAATCAATTAAAAATTGAAAATTGCAATTTAAAATTTAGAATTATAATTTTTAATTTTGAATTTCTACTCCCATCTGTCTTGCGGTTCCCTCTATTATACTCATCGCCGCTTCCAAGTCATGCGCGTTTAAATCAGGCATCTTGCGCTCCGCGATTTCACGCACCTGCGCCTTGCTGATTTTACCGACTTTTTTAGTCTGGGGCGTACCAGAACCTTTTTGAATGCCTGCCGCTTTTTTAATTAATTCCGCGGCTGGCGGAGTCTTAAGTTTAAAATGATAAGTGCGATCTTCATAAACCGAAATCTCCACTGGGACAATATCGCCTTTTTTGTCTTTGGTCGCTTCATTAAACTTAACGCAAAATTCCTGAATATTTAAGCCATGCTGACCTAAGGCCGGCCCTACTGGAGGAGCTGGATTTGCCGCGCCAGCTGGAATTTGGAGTTTGATAATTGTTTTTAGTTTTTTCATTGTTTAACTACAGCCTCTTAATCTGCAAAAAATCCAGTTCAACAGGCGTCTCCCGACCAAAGACGGCAATCAATATCTTAACTTTTCCATGCATTTCATCAACTTCCTGCACCTTGCCTTCTTGTCCTTTAAAGGGCCCATCAACCACTTTAACTGGATCGCCGGTTTTAACATCAATCTTAAATTGAGGCTCTTTAACCCCGATTCGTTTTTGAATAAGCTCTATTTCATCAGGAGATAAAGGCGTTGGAATTACTCCAGTTCCAATAAAGCCTGTAACATTGGGCGTGTTGCGCACAACATACCAAGAATCATCAGTCACTATCATCTCAACTAAAACATATCCTGGAAAAATTCGCTCCCTCACTTTCTTGCGCTTGCTGTGCTTAATCTTAATCTTAGTCTCTTTAGGGACTATCACGTCAAAAATTTTATCCTGCATATTAAAAGACTCTATCCTTTGTTTAAGGTTTCTTGCCACATTTTCCTCGTAGCCGGAATAAGTATGAATCGCGTACCAACGTTTGCCTTGTGAGACTTGTTTAGACATTAAAAATTAGAAATTGAAAATTGAAAATTATTCGCTACACAACAATCTCCAACACTCTCGTCAGCGCATAATCCAGCATCCCTAGATATATTGACACGGCCAAAGAAATAACTACAACCAAAACTGTCTTTTGGATAGTTTCGCCGCGCGATGGCCAAACAACCTTTTTAAGCTCCTCTTTGGAACTGGTTAGATAATTGATGAGCTGATTAAACATAAATACAAACTATAATATGATGCCGCAACTGTCAAGAGTCAATTGGTTATTCTTCTAATTCCGATTCCGGCAAATCCTCAATAGGTCTGCCCGGTTGTTTAAGTTCTTTTAATTTTGCCTGCGGCTCTTTATTATCCGGGTTTAATTCTATCACTTCCTCCATATCAGTTATCGCTTCCTCTATATTTCCTAATTGCCGATAAATCAAACTTCTGGTATATAACGCATTGGAGTAATTAGGCGACAGCTCTATTGCCTTGTTTAAATAAGGTAAAATATCTTTTGACTTTTCCTTTAGATCTTGATCTTTATCCTGTAAAACCTGATTGTACATCAATCGCGAAAGTTCATAATACAGCTCTGCGTTAGTTAAATTAGGCTGTATCATTAAAGCCGCTTTTAAAGTTCCAAGAGCTGACTGCGCATCTCCTCTTGTCTCAAAAATCTTTGCTAAAACAAGACGCGGCGCAACATAATCTTGTTTTAGCTCTATGGCTTTTTCTAAATTCTTTTGCGCTTGATCTAACATTTCAAAATCTTCAATTTTTTCGCCGGCGCTTAAAACTTTGCTATTTTCCGCGCGCCATAATTCTTGCTGATTATCACCCAACTTATAATATAATACTGGATTGCTCGGCTCTAAATTTATAGCCTGCTCAAACGCGTTGATAGCATGAATTCGCCCTTCCGAAGTCCATTTGCTGATTGATTCAAAAATCATCCCCCTGGTTTCCCAAGTGCTTACGGAATAACCCTTTAGCAATTCAGCTTTTTTTGATTGATTAACCGCCGCCGCAAGCAATGTTTGTAATTGGGCTGAAGAAATGTTGGGAGCTTCTTGTTCTTCTATCTCTTTTTCCAATTGCGCTAAGCTGATTTTAGCGTCATCTAAATAATATTCAGCTCGCCTTTGGTTAATTGAAATGGCTTTGTTAATGTAGGAGCGGGCTTGCGTTAAATCCTCGCCAGTCTGCGCTTGATTTAAAACCATTAGACCTTTTTTGTAATAAAATTCAGCTAAATACAGGCGCCCCATGGAAATCATAAAAAACAGTAATAGGACAAACGCGAATACTAATCCGAAAGATAAAAACAGCGCGTTTTTAGAAGATTTGCTAAAGTTAAATTCTATCTTTGCAAAATTCTCCGGCCCGTTTAATATGCCAATAATGCTGGTTAAGCTAAACGCGAGCCACAATATAATTAACATTGTTAAAGAAGGGACTGCCACCCAAAACCCTGTTAAACAAGCGGCAAAAACCGCGATTAAGGTAATTAAAGGAAACGAGCCTCGCGCTCTAAACAGCAAGAATGCGGCTGTTGCTATAAAGAAAACAAAAAGCATTAGAAAAGAAACAACGCCAAGCCAGCCGATTGTCGCTATTGTTTCATAGAAAAAATTAGCCGCGCGGTTAAAGCGAACCTGCCAAAGAGGATTATTGTTAAATTGTTCCGGCCGATATTGAGAGAATACTTGGGCAAAATTGCCAGGACCAGCGCCGGCGATAAAACTTACCGGACCTTCTAATGATGAGCTGATAGCTAATTTGCCGGATATTGATTTGGACAAAGTAATCTCTGCCGGAATGTTTGGCTGAAATTGCTGCGGAACGCATAAGGCTGAATCAGAAAAACACAGATTTAATAAAGGCGATGGCCTGATTATAATAGAAATTAAACTTACGGCTAAAACCGCGGCAATAAGCCAAGCTTTGTTAACTTTAACTGACATTTGGGCATAATATGATGTGAACAGGACTAAAAATACAAAGCTCCCGGCAGCGACAATCATCCATCCGCTGGCGTAGTTAACTGTGTTTAATGTCAACAAAGATAAAATTAAATAAAGAATCGCAGCTATTGAAATAATTTTTGATTTAAAGCGCTCTGATTTGCTTAAGATAAAATATAGAATTATCGGTATTGTAAGCGCTACAAACATCATTAATTTTGAGCTTTGGCCTAAAGTATTGAATAAATGATTCTGGCCCGGCAGAAAATTGACGTTAAAAATGCTTAAATAGAAAATTATCTGCGCTATAAATGATGACGCCAAAACGGCTATTAAAGTTAAATTGATAATTACTGGGAGATTGGCTTTTTTTTCTCCCTCTTCTTGATCTTTCGCCTGACTTTCTGCCGGAATAAAAACATTAACGCAAATAAAATAAAATAAGGTTAAGCTTAAAATAGTAGTTAAGCCGGCAAACCCGGCTCCGTTTAAATTTATTAAGCTATTTAGCCAGTCCGGGGAGATAACTGTGGATAACCCGTAAACTAACGGTATCAACAATATGGGAACATCCATCGGGCTTCTGATGATTTCCAGCTTTTTCTGGCGCACCGCTTTGCCAAACCATAAGACTCCGGCTATAAGCATTAAAATCAAAAACAGCATTTCTTTGTTAAATTGAAACTGCTCTTGGGTAAATGGGAGGTAGAATAGAGGAATGATGAAGATAGTGAAGATTAAGATTAATTTGATGAGTTTGTTCATAGTTTATAGATTAGGTTATTGATATTATTTATAGCATAGATTGGAAAATAATTCAAAATTTTTAAAATTGTTCTAATTATTCTAATTGTTCTAATTAACCTAATCAAATTCTAAATTTCAAGCACCAAACTACAAATTATTTTTTCTTTTAGCTTTTTATTAAAAATAAGATTTAATTCTTTA
>JBBTVS010000008.1:0-5148 GCA_038078695.1 Patescibacteria group bacterium | reverse complement strand
TCTGCATTCACGGCTATCCGATTACCAGGGATGAGGGCAAGGCGCTTGGTTTAAACATTGAGCCTGCATCTAAAGACCAAGATAAAATAATGTGGCAGTTATACGAGCAGTATGAATTAGCATTAGAACTTAAAAAGCCGTTTAATCCAATAGAAATTTTAGGCGGTAATGAATATCAAGAAATGAAATATATAGGCGCTTTTATAGAATCAGAAGAATTAAGCCATAAGTTTGTCTTTAATGGAAAAATCCGGCGAGTTATTAAAGACAATCAGCCGGCAATTGATGTTAATATAGAAAAGTCAATTTGGGAGAAAGTAGAGTAGAGTTTTGTATAGCTTGTGTATAACTTGTGGATAATTTATAATATTTTTATGTTTTATGTAAAACTTATTAAAAAAGTTATCCCCAAGTACAGTTATCCAATTAGTCATCTAATCAGCAATCTCGCTTATTTAAGCTATTTATAAATATTAGCAAAATATCATATATAACCATTGACCATTTTTTTTAGTGATGGTATAATATAAGCAAAGTAAGTAAAGTAGATATATAAAGTTCTTTGACAAACTATATATAGATATAAAAACAGTAAGAGTCTAGATGTTTTAAAAAATTAAAATATTTAGATTCTCTACTGTTCACATTCTCTACAATACAGTTAATAAAACAAAAACAAAAAAATAAGGGAGATCTAAAGTATAAAAATTAAAATGACTTTAGGTTTACCCAAGAATGGTAGAGAAAGCATTATTCTAATTTAGAGACAAAATCAAGGAAATCATTCCTTCTGTAAAATAAAAAATAACAGAAAGAACGATGCCCTGTGCTCTAAGTTAGAGCTTAAAGGGCACAAGGACGTCATTAAACAACAATTTTGGACGCATCCGTTTGTGCCCTTATTTTATTTGGTTTTTTATAAATACCCGCCAAAAAATTTTTAAAAAAGGGTAAAGGTAGGGGGTATCTATCTAATAGTCAGTTTCAGTAAGTGGTTAATGCCGCTTACAGAGGCACTTTTTAGGCGGGTTTACTGATCGCGCAAATTAGTGTATAATTTTAAATAGCTTTGATAATCACTAAATAAAAATTAAGATTAATAATTTTTAATTTTTTGATCCCGAGTTTCCAGGATTAAAAGTTAGAAATTTTTAAACCAATGCCCGGCAAATCTTTTTTAGCCAAAATTACTGGAATCAATAAAGTTAAAAAAAAGGAAGAGAATAAGGACGATAATAAAATGTTAGATGAAATAGAAGCCCAAGTTAATCTCAGCGAGCCATCATCTCGTGCAACTGATAGTGCGTCAGACGATGCTAAGAATTGGGTTCAAGAAAATTACGAAGGACAATTGTCAGTTGATGTGTACCAAACCGAAGATGAGTTTGTCATTAAATCAGTAGTAGCAGGAGTGGACCCAAAAGATTTGGATATATCTATTAGCAACGATATGATTACTATTCGCGGCAACCGCCATCAATTGGAAGAGGTCGCTCAAGAAAATTATCTGTATCAAGAATGTTATTGGGGCGCATTTTCAAGATCAATAATTTTGCCACAAGAAGTCAAAACTCAAGAAGCGCAAGCTGAATTTAAAAAAGGCATTTTAATCATTCATCTGCCAAAAGCCAAGCAGACGCAAAAGATACAAATTCAAATTAAAGATGAAAATAATGGAGAATAAATATGTATGTTAAAAAAGCTGTAATAGATAGATTAGAACAAGATCAGGCCGTTATTAAAATTGATGATGGTCAAATTTTGCTGTGGGAGATTAATAATCTGCCGCCAAATCTTTCTGAAGGAGATGAGGTTGTTATAGAGATTAAGAATTTAATAGAGGCGGATCACGAACAGCAGGAGTTGGCTAAGAGCATATTAGATGAAATTTTTAACCCTGTCATATCCGGGGCTCAAATTACAAAAGAAACAACTTAAGTTAACAGTTCTATCATTTTTGATTTTTTGTGTTTTTCTATTTTTGTCCTTAATAAGTCTTTATATTTTTGAGGCCAAATATTATAACAAAGTATACCCTGAAGTTAAATTTGGATTATTTAATTTAGGCGGCTTGACTAAAGGAGAAGTAGAAGATATTGTTAGCAAATTTAGGGATAATTTAGAGACAAAAGGCATAGTATTTGTTTATAAAAATAAAGAGTCGCAGATTTTCCCGCGTGTGTTTGCTCCAGATGATCCTGATTTGACTTATGAACTTTTTTATATTGATGCCGGCGCCACGGCGCGAAAGGCAATAAAAATCGGCAGGGATCAAGGAATATTTCAAAATTTAAAGACCAAGATCAATCTATTAGGAACGGCTGTTCAAGTTAAACTTGATTATCGCATATTTGAGGAGAATATCAGACAAGCTTTGCGGGAGAATTTTCAAAATCAAGAGATTTTAGCTCGAGATGCCCAGCTAAAAATTGATGAAGATATGGCAGTGGTTATTATTCCTGAAGAATACGGCATTGTGCCGGATTACGAATTTGGCATCAGAAAGTTAAAAAATAGTTTAGAAATTATTTCGGGAGAAGCAATAATTTTGCCGTCGCGAAGAGACGAACCGAGCATTACGGCTTCGGCTTTGACAATTAAAAAACAAGAAATTGAATCGCTGTTTGCTAATCGAGAAAATTTGATTTTGCGATTTCAAGATAGAACATGGGTTATAGATAAAAATTATTACAAAAATTGGATTGATGTCCAAAGCGAGCATATAGTGTTTCAGAAAAGTCTTATTGATTATATTAAAGAGAATGCGGCAAATGCAATAGAGACGCAGGTGCAAGAGGCTCGTTTTATTTTAACTTTAGACAGGCGAGTCCAAGAATTCCAGCCAAGTCGGCAGGGCCGGCAAATAAACTATGATAAAACTTTGGTTTTAATCAATCAAACTTTTTTTAACGATGATTTTTTAACAGACGAGCCCATTGATATTTTAACAGAAATTATAGAACCTAAATATACTACTGAAACAGTTAACAATTTAGGCATTAAAGAATTGATAGGGATAGGAAAATCTAATTTTGCCGGCAGTCCGCAGAATAGACGCCATAATATTAAAGTCGGCGCTGCGGCTTTGAATGGTATTTTAATTCAGCCTGGAGAAGAATTTTCTCTTGCAGGCGCTTTAGGAGAAATTAGTGAAGCTTCTGGTTATTTGCCGGAACTTGTAATTAAGGGAAATAGAACCATACCTGAATTCGGCGGAGGTTTGTGTCAAATAGGCACTACTTTATTTAGAGGAGCTTTGCAAAGCGGTTTAGAAATCACGGAGCGGCGCAGTCACAGTTATCGGGTTAGTTATTATGAGCCGGCAGGCACTGATTGCACTATTTATCCTCCGCATCCAGACTGTCGCTTTCGCAATGATACAGCGCATTATATTCTTCTTCAAACTTATATTAAACAAGATGATCTGATATTTGAATTTTGGGGCGCTTCTGATGGCCGCAAGATTGCAGTAGGAGAGCCGAAAATTTATAATATTACAAAATCGCTGCCGACTAAATATGTTGAAACAGAGGATTTGCCGCCCGGCGAGACCAAATGCACTGAACGGGCGCATAATGGCGCCGAAACTAAATTTGATTATTATATTAAATATTCTGATGGTACAGAAAAAATGCGCGCATTTTATTCTTATTATAAGCCATGGCAGGCAGTCTGTTTAAAGGGAGTGGAGAAGGCAGATATAGATAAAGATATAGAGGCGGATAAAAAAAATGAAAATAACTAAAAAACACTCTCTTTTAAAGAATGTTCTTTAGTTCCCCGACCCCGAAAAATCGGGATCAGGGAGAAGTGATACTGCCCACAAATCTCTTGTAGCACTATATTATCTACAGTACTACGACTGAACTGATTCGCTTAGCACAAACGCACTAAGCGGCAGCCCAGCCTTAGTCTGTAGACAAGAGAATTATCCAAAGGCAATCCTAAGACGTATCCTAGAAAACCTCTGTCCCGACTTTTGGTCAGGATTCGCAAACGTTGCCGTTTGGGAAAAAATAACCCCCATGCTTGTCGTGTCTACAGGGATATAATTTGAAAGTAATATATTCAAATTATACCATTGGAGACATTTTTAACTTGACCTATTATCCTATCATAGATTACCAAACCTGTCAAGGTTTTTTATGTTATATATCTATTTATTGATTTGATATGCAGACAGACAATCATCGATTATTGTCCAATCATGTGCAGCTTAAAGATTTGGACGCAGATCAAACATTGCGGCCCAAGGTTTTAAAAGAGTTTATTGGGCAAGATCAAATTAAAAAAAGTTTAAATATAGCTATTCAAGCCGCGCGTCACAGAAAAGAGTCTCTAGATCATATTTTGCTTTATGGTCCGCCTGGATTAGGCAAAACTACATTGGCTCATATTATTGCCAATGAGACTAATAGCTATATTCAAGCCACCAGCGGGCCGGCTATTGAGCGCGCCGGGGATTTAGTAGCTGTTTTAACTAATTTGGAACAAGGCAATATTTTATTTATTGATGAAATTCATCGTTTAAATAAAACTATAGAAGAGGTTCTTTATGGCGCTATGGAGGATTTTAAGATTGATTTAATTGTGGGCAAAGGGCCTTCAGCGCGTACTTTAAAATTAGATTTGCCTAAATTTAGTTTGATCGGCGCTACAACCCGTTTGAGTCTTGTTTCCTCGCCTTTAAGAGATCGTTTTGGCATCATTTATCATTTTAAATTTTATAATGACGCCCATATTCAAACAATTATACAACGTTCGGCAAAGATTTTGCAGGTTGAGATTGATAATAAAGCGGCAAAGTTTTTGGCGGCAAGGTCTCGCAAAACTCCGCGCATTGCAAATAGATTATTAAAAAGAGTGCGTGATTTTTGCCAAGTAAAAGCTGATGGCCGTATTACTATTGATTTAAGCGAACAAGCCCTAGAAATGTTAGAAATTGATGATTTTGGTCTTGATGAGATTGATCGCCGCATTTTAAAGGTTATTATTGAACAATTTAAAGGCGGTCCGGTTGGTTTAAATACCATTGCCGCGGCTATTTCTGAAGAAGAAGAAACTATTGCCGAAGTTTATGAGCCATTTTTGATGCAGATGGGCTTTTTAGCGCGCACTTCTCGCGGCAGGGTGGCAACCGAGCCTGCC
>JBBTVS010000007.1:0-28284 GCA_038078695.1 Patescibacteria group bacterium | reverse complement strand
GTATTTTGATTCTGGATTTTGATAAGGTCCATAGACATTAAAATAGCGCAGACAGATAGTCGGCAGTCCGTAAAGTTGCCAGAAAAGACGGCAGTAATACTCGCCAGTTAACTTGGTCAAAGCATAAGGGGACAGGGGATTTGGCGGCAAACTTTCATGGTTTTTACCGGATTTGACGCTTCCATAGATGGCAGACGAGCTGGCAAAAACCACTCGTTTAATTTTAACATCTCTTGCCGCTTCTAAAACATTCAATGTGCCTGTGATGTTGTTTCCATTGCACTCAATTGGGTTGTCAACGGTTTTAGCTACTGCCCGCATAGCCGCGTGATGCAGAACATAGTCAAAGCCCTTAAATTCTTTTTTTAAAAACGCCAAGTTTTTAATATCTCCTTTGATAAATTTTACTTTATTTTTAATATCAGCAATATTTTTCAATTTACCAGTTGAAAGGTTGTCAATAATTTTTATTTTGTGCCGGCGACGCGCTAATTCGCGCGCAATATTGCATCCTATAAACCCTGCGCCGCCTGTGATGATGATTTTCATAGCCTATAAACATTTTTAAATTCCCTTGATTTAACTGCGTTCCTGGTATCAACTACTGCTTTAGCCCATTTGGCAATTTGTTCGTAATTTATTCCATTGTGGTCAGTTAAAATTAAAACTAAATCTTGAGCATAAATACCCTCTCGCGTTAATGCTTTAATTTTTGGAATTTGTAATTTAGGATTTTTTTTGGATTTCGGATTTTGGATTTGGAACTTTTCAATATAATGGTCAAAGAATGATAATTTAGCTCCTTTCTGATGCAGAATTTCCGCGATTTTTAAAGCCGCTGACTCTCGCGTGTCTTTAATGTTTTTTTTATAAGAAACGCCCAGAATAAGAATTTTAGAATTTTTTAGAGATTTGGCTTGCGAGTAATTTAGAGCCGTCGCTGCCATTGTGACGACATAATGCGGCATCAATTCATTGATTTCGCCGGCTAAATCAATAAAGCGAGTAAAAAAGCCGTATTGCTTGGCTTTATATGAAAGATAAAAAGGATCAACTGCGATGCAGTGTCCGCCTATGCCGGGGCCTGGATAAAACGGCATAAAGCCGAACGGTTTGGTTTTTGCCGCTTCAATCACCTCCCAGATATCAATATCCATTTTGCCGCACAAGAGCGCCAGCTCGTTAATCAGCGAGATATTGACGATGCGGAAAATGTTTTCCAGCAATTTCGTCATTTCCGCCGTTTTGGCAGATGAGACCATCGCGGTTTTGTCAATCACCTGCGAATAAAACAGATTAGCCATTTGCGCGCATTTGGGAGTTATGCCGCCGATTACCTTGGGAGTGTTTTTAGTGTTAAATTTTTTATTGCCCGGGTCTACTCTTTCAGGCGAAAAGGCGATAAACAAATTTTCCCCTATGGAATTTGCATCTTGGAATTTTATTAATATAGGCAGAACCACCTCCTCTGTGGTGCCAGGATAACTCGTGCTTTCAAGAATAATCAATTGATTAGGCCGCAGCCGTTTGGCGATTTCTTGAGTTGCATCTTTGATATAGGTCAAATCCGGAATTTTATATTCATTCAGCGGCGTGGGCACCGCGATAATAATCACATCAACTTGGCTTAAAACATCAAAAGAATCAGTTGGATTGAATTTTTTTGATTTAATAGCGCATGTAATTTCATCATCAGATATATCATCTATATAAGAGATTTTAGATTTTAGCTTTAAGATTTTAGATTTATCTTTGTCAATTCCCCACACAAAAAAGCCAGCTTTAGCAATCAGCAGAGCAAGCGGCAGACCAACATAACCTTGACCAATAATAGCAACTTTAGCGGTTTTGTTTTGGATTATGTTTTTCAAGGATGCCATATTTTAATCATACTTGATTTAAGATTTTTTTTCAAGCAATGCTGACAGTACAACATTTCGCAGCAAAATTGCCACTGTTACAGGACCCACTCCGCCGGGCACGGGAGTGATAAATGATGTTTTGGGCGCTACAGCATCAAAATCAACATCTCCAGCCACCAGCCGATTCGGCGAGTCAAACCGGCTGATGCCAACGTCAATTACGATTGCGCCGGGTTTAATCATGTTTGATTTTATAAAGCTGGGTTTGCCGCACGCGGTGATTAAAATATCGGCTTGGGATGATTTGTCCGCTAAGCTCGGATCATTTGGGTTGATGACTGCTATTTGTTGACCAAAGAAGTGAATTAAGGGAATCAGAAAGATGGAAGATTTGCCAATGACAGCGATTTTTTTATTTTTGATTCGTTGAATCTGTTTTCTTGTATTGTCGTTTCTTTTCGCAATAACATTCAAAATTTCCATAATCGCGGCAGCCGTTACCGGCAGAAGCAAGTTTTTATCCAGTAAGTCGTTCAAATCGTCAAGTTCCAGAAATTTTTTAATATTTTCCGGATGAAAACCGTCAGCGTCTTTTTTTGGATCAATTGTTTTGACGATTGCGTCAGCGTCAAAAGTTTTGGGCAGAGGAAATTGGACAATAATGCCGCTTACGGTTTTATCGTCATTTAATTTTTTGAGCAAGTCTATGACTTTAGCTTGCTTAACAGCCGTCGGCAAATCAAAAAGTTTAAAATCAATCCCTATTTTTTTTGACTTTTTTCTTTTTTCATTAACGTAAATTCGCGATGCCTCATCATCGCCAATTAAAACAGCGGCCAATTTTGGTTTTAGCTTGTTTTGATTAATTATCCGTTTTTGTTCGGCTAAAATTTCTTGGGCGATTTTGTTGCCGTTAATAATCGTCATTTTTTTATTATAAGCGGATTGACGGCTGTTCGTCAATGAGGTATTATTTAATTTGATGAAGCAGGTTGCTATTATCGGCACTGGTTATGTTGGTTTGGTTACTGGCTTATGCTTGGCAGAATTGGGAAATCAGGTTGTCTGTCAAGATGTTGACATGCGGAAGATCAAAAAGCTGGAAAAGAGTCAAGTTCCTTTTTACGAACAGAGTCTGGTTGATTTACTGAAAAAGAATAAAGCCAACGGCCGATTAAAATTTACTTTAAATTTAAAAGAGGCGCTAAAAGAAGCGCAGATTATTTTTATTTGCGTCGGCACTCCGCCGCGATCTGACGGATCAGCGGATATGCGGATGTATTTTAGAGTAGTTCGGGATATTGCGATGTTTTTGCGGGAGTGTGGAGGCGGTACTGAAAAAGGAAAAGGTTCTGAACCCCGACTCTGTCGTGGTTCAGAACCTTTGATCATCATCAACAAAAGCACTGTGCCGGTTGGCACGGCACGGGAAGCTAATCAAATTATCCAAAAAATAGCGCCAAATAGTCAATTTTCCATAGTTTCAAACCCGGAATTTTTGCGCGAAGGCAAGGCAGTGGGCGATTTTATGCGGACGGAGAGGATTGTTTTAGGAATTGATAAATGTCAAATGTCAAATGTCAAATCAAATCTAAATGTCAAATGTCAAATATTAGACCTTTATTCATCATTTTCTTGCCCTAAACTTATAACCAACTGGGAAACGGCAGAGATGATCAAATACGCTTCTAACGCCTATCTTGCGGCTATAATTTGTTTTATCAACGAGATTGCCAATGTGTGCGAAAGGGTCGGCGCAAATGTCAAAAAAGTAGCGGAAGGCATGGGGCTTGACAGCCGCATTGGCCAGAAATTCCTGCATGCTGGAATTGGCTATGGGGGCTCATGTTTTCCAAAAGACGTGCGCGCTTTGCATAATATGTCGTCAAATCAAAATTATAGTTTTAAATTATTAAAAGCAGTGATTGAAGTGAATAATCAACAACGATTATTAGCTCTCAAAAAAATCAAACAAGCGCTTGGCGGTCAGATTAAAAATAAATTGATCTCGATGCTTGGGCTGGCGTTTAAACCGGAGACTGATGATACGCGCGAATCTGCCGGCATTTTTATCATCAAGGAATTATTAAAAAAAGGAGCCAATGTGCGAGCTTATGATCCGCAAGCGCGCAAAAATGCGCGGCGCGATTTAGAGAGCGAGAAGAATCGTCAGAATTTCAAAATCAGCAAAGACGCGATGTCGGCAGTTAAAAACGCTGATTTGATTTTTTTATCCGCTGAATGGCCGGAATTTTTAAATTTAAATTGGCGCGAGATCAAAAAGTTGATTAGAGGAGAAACGGTGATTGACGGAAGAAATGCGTTAGATCGCGGTAAAATAGAAAAAGCCGGGTTAAGGTATGTAGGGTTTGGGATTTAGTTAATTCAAAATGCAAAATTCAAAATTACAATTCAGAATTAAAAATTTATTTAGTCCAATTTATCTTTTAATAGTTTTTTTCATAATAATCACTGTTTTCGTCATAAGTCTATTTTTGTTTTTGCATCAGGATGTCAATATTATAAAGAATAAGACTTACGATGTTTTGCCGGGCGCGACTTCAAGGGAAATTGCTTATGATTTGGCGCAAAAAGAAATTATTAAGCATCCCGCGATTCTTAATTTTTATGTTAAACTAAAAAATTTGGATAGAGAATTGCAAGCAGGGCATTATGAATTTCCAGAAGAAAAAATGAGCTTAAAAGATTTGATTGAGTTTTTAGCATCTGGGGCAAAAGCGCGCGAAATCAGTTTTACTGTTCCAGAAGGATATACGATAGATCAAATTGATGATTTTCTTGTCAATAAAGGGTTGGTAGATAAAGAGGAATTTTCGCGTGCAATTGAAGAAGAATTTTCAATTTTCAATTTTCAATTTTCAAACAATTTTCAATTTTCAATTTCTCATTTAGAAGGCTATTTGTTTCCAGATACCTATAGAGTTTATAATGGTGCCGGAGCTGAAGAGATTATCAAAAAGATGCTTGCTAATTTTGAGAGGAAAATATCAGCCGATCTGTTAGCAGAGGTCAAAAATCAAGGTCGCAGTTTGTACGAGGTGATTACAATGGCGTCAATTTTGGAGAGAGAAGTTAAGATAGAAGAAGACATGAAGCTAGTCGCTGATATTTTATGGCGGCGGTTAAAATCAGACATGCAGCTGGAGGTTGATTCTACTTTAAATTATGTTTTGACTGATGACGAGCGCCGAGCGTCGTTAACTTTTGATCAATTAAAGATTGATTCGCCGTATAATACTTATAAATACAAAGGCTTGCCGCCAACGGCTATCTGCAATCCAGGCTTAAAAGCAATTCGCGCCGCGATTTATCCAGAGCCGAATGATTATTGGTTTTATTTGTCAAAACCTGATGGAGAGACCATGTTTGCTAAAACTTATGAGAAGCAGGTGATGAATAAAGCAAAGTATTTGGATTAAACAATCTCAAATTTCAAATCTTAAAATTTAATAAGATTTTAGATTTTAAATTTTAGTTTTAAGATTAAATATTATGTGCGGAATAATCGCTTACAACGGCCCTAAGTGCGCGGCAGAAGTCGTGCTTAAGGGTTTAAAAAAATTAGAATATCGCGGATATGATTCTTGGGGAATTTTGACATTGCAAAATAGCCATTTTTGCATTAACAAAAAGATTGGCAAGATTGGGAGCGTGGCTTTAAAAGATTTGCGGCAGGTAGACCGCAACGCCACGTCAACCATCGGCATAGGACATACCCGATGGGCAACGCACGGAGGGGTTACTCAACTGAACGCGCATCCGCATCTATCAAATTCCGGCAGATTCGCAGTAGTGCATAATGGCATTGTGGAAAATTTTGAAGAGCTTACAAGTCAATTAAAATTTAAAGGATATAAGTTTAAGAGCGAGACAGATACGGAGGTGATTGCGAATTTGATTGAAGAAGAGATGAAGAAATGTCAAATGTCAAATGCCAAATGCCAAATTAAATCCAAATGCCAAATGCCAAAAATGTTTAAACAAGAAGTTAGAGATGCTTTCAAAAAATTAGAAGGCAGGAATGCGATTGTGGTTTTGGATAAAGAGACCGGGGAGATGCTTGCTTTGCGGCAGGGGTCGCCGTTGCTTGTCGGAATCGGCCAGAACGAATATTTTATCGCCTCGGATATTACGGCGTTTTTGGCATACACTGATCAAGTAATGTATCTTGATGACGGACAGATGGTGGTCATAAATGTCAAATGTCAAATCTCAAATGTCAAATCAATGTCAAAATCCAAATGTCCAATGCCTCAAATTTCGTTTTATGATATTGCGTCGGGAAAAGAAATTAAACGGCGGATTATCAAAGTAGATTTAAAACCGGAGGCGGCGGAGATGGGGAAATATAAACATTTTATGATTAAAGAAATTATGGAGCAGAAAGAGACCATTAAGCGGGCGGTTAGTCAGGATGATATTCGGATTAATTATGTTGCTAATTTAATTAAAAAATCGCGCGGAGCGTTTTTTATTGCGGCCGGCACCGCCGGCAGGGTTTGCCATTTTGGCGAGTATATTTTTGCTAAAATTGCGCATCGGCACATTAATTTTGTCGTGGCTTCGGAATTTAAAAATTATCTGCATTTTATTACCCCGCAAAGTTTAGTGATAGTTGTCTCGCAAAGCGGAGAGACGGCAGATGATTTGGAGCCAATGGAGGAAATCAAAAAGATCGGGGCTAAAATTGTGTCAATCGTCAATGTCGCCGGTTCTTCTATCGATCGCTGGTCTGATTATACTTTTTTGATTAAAGCCGGACCGGAACAGGCAGTGGCTTCCACTAAAGCGACTACGGCGCAGATGGTAGTAGTTTCTTTATTAGCTTATGCTTTGGCTGATCGCTTGAAACAAGGCAAGCATAATTTGATAGGATTAGCCGGCGCAATCAACGAGTTGTTAAATCCGCGCTATGAAGAGAGAATCAAACAACTGGCGCGCAAAATTCAAAAAACCAATGATATTATGATTATTGGCAAGGGCGTAAATTATCCGGCCGCTTTAGAAGCGGAGATTAAACTGCAAGAGACTAGCTATATTCACGCGCAAGGCTTTGCCGGCGGAGAACTAAAGCATTATGCGTTGAGTTTGATACACAAAGGAGTGCCGGCGATTATTATGGCGGCTGATGATAATTTGCGGCAAGAGCTGTATTCAAACGCCAAAGAGATAAAATCTCGCGGCGGCTATATTATTGGCATTGATCCGGCCAATTCCGACATTTACGATTTTTGGCTGCGCGTGCCTAATGTCGCGCCAGAGCTTTCAGCTATTGTCAATCTAATTCCAGTGCAAATTTTAGCATATCACCTCGCAATTTTGCGCGGGGTTGATCCGGACAAGCCGCGGAATTTGGCAAAGAGCGTGACTGTGAAGTAAATCCAAAATTCAAAATTCAAAATTCAAAATGTAATTCAAAATTAAAAATTATAGAACACAGAGAAAACATATTACAAAATTATCAAGAAGCAGAGTCTGCAAAAAAGCGGGAAAGGCAAAAAGTCATTGCTTTTGTCTTTGCATGCGGAGTTGAAAAAGGCAATCCATTAGAGTTAGATCGAGAATCAATGAGCCGTTTAGATAAGGCAGTGGAATTATACAATCAAAGCAAGGTTGATCGTTTTGTGTTGTGCGGTGGGAAATTCGCACAAGGCATGGAAGAATCAGCAGCGGCGAAAAGCATATCTTTAGAATTAAAGATATTGTTGCAGGACAAAAACAAAGATCGTTATGGCTTAGTCAAGGATCGATTGCTGACAGAAGAATAAAGCGGCAGCCGCAGTTGACAGGAGAAAAGCATTATATTTCTAGCGGCAAAGAATTAGAAGATAACCCAAAAGACAGAATGTTTGAAATTTTATCTGGCATTATAAGCAGAGCAGATCCGCATGGGAAATTAAAAATAGCGAAGCTGATGCGGAAGAGCCGCAAAGCAGTTGACTAAATAAAGACGATTGATTTTGGCTGTTTATATGCGGATTTGCCAAAATTTAAAAATAATGCTATTTTGGAAATAGGTAGTAAAATATCCTAATTCCCAAATGACTCAAAAAATTTTAGAAAAATTTAATACTTTGCCTTGCTTTAGCAAGCAAAACTTAAAACTGTCTCAAGATAACAGTAATTATTCTTTTGATAAAAATATTCAAAATTGGCTGGCTCGCGGCATAATCAAACAATTAAAAAATGGCTTATATGTCAGCGAAAGATATATTTTAGCTGAAAAAGATATTACTGCTTACAGCGAATTTATCGCTTCAAAATTAGTTTATCCCTCTTATTTATCCTGTGAATATGTTTTGCAAAAGTATAATCTTTTAACTGAAGCGATTTATACCATTACCAGTGTTACTTCAAAAACCACCAGAACAATCAAAAATTTTTTAGCCAAGTTTAGTTATTATAATCTTAAAAAAGAATTGATTACTGGTTTTATGGAATTTAGTTATAAAAATAATAAATATTGGCAGGCAACTAAAGCCAAAGCATTGTTTGATTATATTTACTTGCGAAAAAATAATTTTTTTAATTTTTCGCTGGCAGAGCTTTCTGAATTGCGCTTAAATACAGATGAGTTTTCAAAAAACGATTTACGAGAATTAAAAAAATACATTCAATTAAGCAATGATGTAAAAATGCAAAAATTTTTTACTAATTTTCAAAAA
Organism: Patescibacteria group bacterium; assembly: GCA_038078695.1. GTDB lineage: Bacteria > Patescibacteriota > Patescibacteriia > UBA9629 > UBA9629 > JBBTVS01. The sequence continues at coordinate 19,736 of JBBTVS010000007.1, read as the reverse complement.
TTATGCTTGAGCAAAAGTTAAAAAATATAGTTGATGATCTGCAGTCGCGCAAAATAAGATCAGAAGTAATTAAAAACTATTTAAAAGAATATTTACAGCTTTTAATTTTAGAGTTTATTTATACATCTCTTTATCGCGATTTGATTTTTACCGGCGGCTCCTGTTTGCGCGTTTGCTATGGTTTAAATCGATTGTCCGAGGATTTGGATTTAGATACAGTCAAAAAGATTGATAAAAAAAAGTTGGCTCAAGAATTAAAAAAATATTTTGTTCAAAAATTGCAGTATTCTCAAATGGAAATAAGCATTAAGGGCAAAAAGCAAAAAATTTATTTAAAATTTCCAATATTAGCGGAATTAGGACTGTCTCGGTCGCGCTCCGAGAGCAATAAACTTTATGTAAAAATAGAAATAGAACAGGCATATTCTAAAAAATTTCAGATAGAGCAAACACCGGTTGTGCAGGATAAGTTTAGCTTTTTTGTAAAAAATTATGATTTGCCCACTCTAATGGCCGGCAAAATTTGCGCAATTTTACAACGGAGTTTTGCAAAAGGCAAAGGCGATAAAATTATTTTTAAAGGCAGAGATTATTATGATCTGATTTGGTATCTGCAAAAACAGATAAAGCCTAATATGAGTTATCTTAAGGATATTTTGAAAATAGATGAGATGCAGGAATTATTGAGTCAGTTGGATAAAAAAGTAGAGCAGGTTAATTTGCGTTATTTAAAACAGGATTTAGAAAATTTATTTGCAGACAAACAATTTGTAGATGATTTTGTGAAAAATTTTAGGAGATTGTATGGGCGGTATAGATTGAAAGATTAAGAAATAAATATGCAAAAATTAAGAAATGCAACTTTAGTATTTTTGATTAAAAAAGCGCAAGGCAAGATAACCAAAATTTGCTTGGCAATGAAGAAGCGCGGATTTGGCTCTGGCAGATGGAATGGCGTAGGTGGCAAGGTTCAAGAAGATCAAAACGAATCAATTGAAGACGCGGCAAAAAGAGAGGTAAAAGAAGAGATTGGCGTTGTTGTTGAAAAATTAAACAAAGTCGCTGAACTTGTATTTTATTTTTCCAATAACCAAGAATGGAATCAATTAGTGCATGTGTATTTTGCCGAAAGCTGGACAGGCGAGCCAGTAGAAACAGAAGAGATGCGGCCAAAGTGGTTTTCAATATCAAAAATACCGCTTTTGGATAATATGTGGCCTGATGATAAATTTTGGTTGCCAAAAGTTTTAAAGGGAGATTTAGTAAAAGCCAAGTTTACTTTTGAAAATAATGATATTATTTTGGAGAAAGAAGTAATGGCTGTTGATGTGTTGAGAAATTAAGATATTGAGATATTAGGATATTTTTCAACAAAAAAAGCGCGCCGGTTTGGAAGGATATGTTCCGGCGCGCGGGTGGGTTATTCTAAATTCGCGAATATATTATTTACAATCCGAAATGGCAGTATGATTTGGTAGACAAGGCTAATGTTTTGGAGACTTCTCGTTTGTGGCGGCAAGTCGTTGGATATCTGGCGCAAGACTTTGCGGAGGTTAGCGTAGAGTTTATGTATATTGACAATGCATCAATGCAGATTTTAAAACAGCCGAAATATTTTGATGTAATTTTGACAGAGAATATGTTTGGTGATATTTTAACTAATGAGGCATCAGTAATTACAGGCTCCATATCAGAATTAGGAAAAAAGATTGCGGAATTAATTTTTTAATATGGCAAACAAAACTACTCCATATTGTCCTTACGCGTTTTTTCAAGGAAAATTCGTCAAAACTGAAGAAGCCAAGATTTCTATAATGGCCAGAGCTGTCCAGTACGGCATGGCTGTTTTTAGCGGAATTAGGGGCTATTACAATCAAGACAAACGGCTTTTATCATTATTTAGAATAGATGACCATTATCAGCGATTGTTAAATGCTCTAAAAATTTTGGGCGTCAGCATTCAATACAATAAAGAAGAGCTAAAAGAGATTACTATAAAATTAGCTAAAAAAAATAAACCCCAAACCGATGTCTATTTCCGACCTTATGCTTACGCGTCCAGTTTAAGGCTCTCGCCTAATCTAAAAGAAGATTCATTATTTGTCTTTGCCTTATATTCTATTCCTTTGGGAGATTATCTTCCTACTAATAAAGGCTTGTCTGTTTTAGTTTCTTCATGGCAAAGGCCGGCTGATAACGCTATTCCGGGCAGGGGCAAAATTTGCGGCGCTTACATCAATTCCGCGATAGCCAGAAAAGAAGCCATGGATTTGGATTTTGAAGAAGCGATATTTTTAACTGCAGACGGACATGTTGCTGAAGGCACGGGCGAGAATGTTTTTATTGTGCGGGACCGGGTTTTGATTACTCCATCTGAATCAGACGACATTTTAGAAGGAATCACCAGAAAAACAATTATTCAATTAGCTAAAGACAATGGCATTCCAGTTGAGATAAGACGGATTGACCGTTCTGAACTTTATGTTTCTGATGAGGCGTTTTTTACAGGCACTGCTTGTCAATTAGCTTGGATTAGCAAGATTGATAACCGCCTGATTGGCAGCGGCAAAAAAGGCAAGATTACCGCTAAATTGCAAGATTTGTTTTTTAGAGTAGTGAGAGGAGAAGAATATAAATATAGTGGATGGTGTAATAAAATTAAGATATAAAATGTCAAAATCCGAAGTTCAAATGTCAAATCAAACTCAAAAAATTTACATTTTTGACACCACTTTGCGCGACGGGGAGCAAGTGCCCGGGTGCCAATTAAATACTTTAGAAAAGATAGAGATTGCCAAGGCATTAGAAGCGTTGGGAGTGGATGTTATTGAAGCAGGATTCCCAATATCTTCTCCAGGCGATTTTCAATCAATCAGGGAGATCTCTAAAGCCGTTAGAGAACCAATAATCTGCGCTTTAACCCGCGCCAAAAAAGAAGACATAGATTGCGCGGCTGATTCTTTAAAGTACGCTAAAAAGAAAAGAATCCATACCGGCATTGGCGCTTCTGATGTTCACATTAAATACAAATTCAAATCAACCCGGGCCAAGATATTAGAACAAGGGGTTTGGGCAGTCAAATACTGTAAAAAGTTTGTAGAAGATGTGGAATTTTATGCGGAAGACGCGGGCCGCGCTGATAATAAATTTTTAGCCAAGATGGTAGAGCAGGTGATAGTGGCTGGCGCTACAGTCGTTAACATTCCGGATACGACAGGCTATTGTCTGCCAGAGGAGTTTGGACAAAAAATTAAATTTTTATTTGATAATGTCAAAAACATAGAGAAGGCAATTATCTCGGTTCATTGTCATAATGATTTAGGCTTGGCAACGGCAAATGCCATCGCAGGTGTTATTAACGGTGCTCGTCAAGTAGAAGCCACTGTCAACGGTCTTGGCGAGAGAGCCGGCAATGCTTCTTTAGAGGAAATAGCGATGATATTAAAAACGCATAAAGATTTAAATTGCGCAACAAACATCAAAACAAAAAAGATATATCCAATCAGCCGCTTGGTATCTCGGCTGATGCGAATGCCTGTGCAGGCAAACAAAGCTATTGTTGGACGCAATGCGTTTGCCCATTCCTCTGGCATCCATCAGCACGGCTTTTTGCGTCACAGGCAAAATTATGAGATTATAAATCCTTGCGATGTCGGCATCCTGTCATCGTCTATTATTTTGACCGCCCGCAGCGGCAGGGCCGCTCTTAGCCATCGTTTAGAAAAGCTGGGCATTAAATTAAATCAAAAGCAATTAAATAAGGTTTATCAAAAATTTTTAGTTTTAGCGGATAAAAAGAAAGAGGTGCAAGATGATGATCTGCAATTTTTGGCCATTGGCAAACAGGTCAAAACCGGTTTGCGGTTGATGTCATTAGATGTTAAATGCGGCCGTCCGACGACTCCCATGGTTACTATCAGCTTAAAAATCAACGGAAAAGAAAAAACAGCCAATGCCGGCGGTAATGGTCCAATTAACGCCGCTTTTAAAGCAATCAATCAAATAGTTAAAAAGAAAGTTCAGTTAGAAGAGTTTACAATTCAAGCAATGAGCGGCGGTTCTGATGATATGGGAAAGGTGCATTTAGAGATAAAATATCGCAGTCGGATTTATTATGGTTTTGGCGCTGATACTGATATTACTGTGGCGGCAGTTGAGGCGTATTTGAATGCTTTAAATAAAATAAACGATTCAACAGAATCAATCTTAAAAAACAAATGAACAAAAAAATCGCAATCCTTATCAGTCTATTAGTCGTCAGCCTGTTATTATTATCAGGTTGTGCGGCGAGCAAAGAGCCGTTGTCAAATAGCAACAGTTCTGTAGCTGGCGCCAAAGTGTCATGGAATTTTAATTTTCTCCGTCGTTTGAAAGAGAGAATGATTTCGCCTAGAAAAATTTCTCCGCCGCAAAAAATCCAGCCAGAAAAACCAGTCGCTCAATCAGAATCCGCTGTTTTTAATGCTGGTTTAAAAATAGTTGATTTTAATTTCTATAATTCCATAACTAATCAAAGCGAAATAATAACTGCCGCTGTTTGGTACCCGACAGATACAGAGCCGCAATCATTTATCTATCACGACGCAGAGGACTATCAAAGCATAGTGGCTTTGAATGCCCCTGTTTCTCAAAGGGCCGCTCCTTATCCCTTGATTATTTTTTCTCACGGCGCTTATGGTTCCGGCTATAACGCCGCTTATTTTATGGAATATCTGGCGAAACAGGGTTATGTTGCTGTTGCCCCGGATTATATAGACGCCAAACCGCCTGAATATGAAGAGGAAATCGCTTTTTCCAGGATTAAAGGAGGGAAAAATTTTAGTAATTTACAGGTTTTGAGAGCTGGCAAAGAATTTGTTGAAGACGCTAACGCCAGCACCGAATTTATGCTTGCTTATGTGGAAAAACATCGGCTTAATCACACCTCTTTTGTTATTGATCAAATAATTGCTTTTAACCGCGACTCGGCTTCGGATTTTTATCAAGTTATTGACGAGCAAGCCATTGGAATGATGGGTCATTCATTGGGCGGTTTAACGACCTTGGCTAAAACCGGCGCTTACCCTACTCAAAAATATACTGACGAACGGATAAAAACGGCCTTGCTTTTTTCTGCGCCAGCTTATCCTTTTTTAGACACTATAAACCAAATAGATATTCCCATAATGATGATGGTCGGAGACAATGATGAGCCTAATTATGGCCCAAAAGATGTGCCGCGGCGAGCTGTTTATGATTCAGCTGTGCCGCCTAAATATTTGCTTATCATAAAAGATGCGACGCATTTTACTTTTGGCAACAGCGGCTCTGGTAAAACTCCTTTATATCGGGCAGTTGAAACCGTTCCGCAAACCAGCGCGATAACGCGTTACGGCGCCGCTTTTTTTAATAAGTATCTTAAGAATGATTTATCCGCGGATAAGCAATTAAACAAAACCGATTCGGCTGTGGCTTATTACGTTAAAGAAGAAAAATTAGGAGAAGTTTCAGAATGGGGCAAAGAACCAGCGCCGGGCAAAGGAGGACCAGGCGGAATTTTAAAAGAAATTATTAAAAGGCGTTTTAAATAAATTTGTAAAAGATTCGCTGTTGGGTTAGCTTGATTATCGGGCGATTCAACAGTTTGGATCTCAAAGAAAATGGACAAAGAGACGTTACTCTCTAAGATTAAGGAGGATGAGGTAAAATTTCTCGTCCTTCAATTTTCCGATATCCATGGCTTGCCCAAGAGTTTTACTATTCCGGTAGCTAAAGCTGCGGAGGCTTTAAAGCACGGCGTGTGGTTTGACGGCTCATCAGTTGAAGGATTTACCAGAATTGCCGAGAGCGATATGTTTTTGGTGCCGGATCCTAAAACTTACGGCTTATTGGAATGGGTAGAGAATAGCGCGCGCTTGATCTGCGATGTCTATACGCCGGAAGGGCATCCCTTTGCCGGCGATCCGCGATTTGTGCTTAAACAGGCGATGCAAGAGGCGCGAGATTTAGGATATGTTTACAAGACCGGGGTAGAATTGGAATTTTTTTTCTTTGAAAAAGACGCTCAAGGCCAGCCGATTTTAGAATCAAAAGGCAATGGCTATTACTTTAACGCTGATACCTCGCGGCTGGCGAGGATTAAAGACGAAATTATCAAGGCCTTTACCGCTTTAAATATAGAGGTGGAGATGTCGCATTTAGAGGTGGCGCATAATCAGCATGAGATTGATTTTAAGTACGCTGACGCTTTGACTACCGCGGATAATGCCATGACTTTTAAATTCGCGGTTAAGTCAATCGCCGAGAAACATAATTTGCTGGCCAGTTTTATGCCCAAGCCGATTTTTGGAGTCAACGGCTCTGGCATGCATACGCATCAAAGCCTGTTTGACATTAAAGAAGACAGAAATGTTTTTTATGACGAGAAAGGACATTACCATCTTTCTGGGATTGCCGAGAAGTTTATCGCCGGCCTGCTCAAGCACATCAAAGAAATCTCTGTTGTGCTGGCGCCGACTGTCAATTCTTATAAAAGATTAACCCCGGGCTATGAGGCGCCGGTTTATATCTGCTGGGCGCGTCAGAACAGATCCGCTTTGATTAGAATTCCCCGCGCCTTTGCCGGCAAGACCGAAGCCACGAGATTGGAACTGCGCTGCCCGGATCCGTCAGCCAATCCTTATCTGGCTTTTGCTGCTATGCTGAAAGCCGGACTCTGCGGCATTAAAAATAATTATGATCTGCAGGCGCCTTCCGAAGAGGATGTTTTTAAATTAGATGATGTCAAGTTGTCACAAAAGCACATAGATAAACTGCCGGCATCGCTTTCCGAAGCTCTGGATTATTATCGCAAGAGCGATTTAGTCAAAGAAACTTTAGGCGAGCATATTTATCATGAGTTTTACAAGGCGAAATTAAAAGAGTGGGACGAGTTTAGGATCGCGGTGACGGATTGGGAGAAGGAGAAATATTTGGGAGTGCTGTAAATAAACTCAAATTTGACAGGATGAATTTAAAAAGGTAAGATAAAAAACATGAACAAAAACAAAAATTCCGCCTCTTCGGCGGATAAACAAAAATTAAAACAAATACAAAACTTACTGCGTCAAGCGCAAAAAATGTTAGAGGAAACGATAGGGGAGCAGGAAGTAATAATAACTAAGGATCAAGAATTAAAGACTAAGAATCAGATTAAATTAGAGTCAGAACATTTTCGCGTAGAAAAATATCCAACAGGCGAGGAAGTTATAGAGGGCGTTTTTGATGGGTTTCAGATGATAGGTCCGGACGGCGCAGAATATCAGATTCCGGAAAATTACGCCTCCAAATCAAAACTCGTTGAAGGCGATTTGTTAAAGTTAACCATTACTCCGCAGGGCAGATTTATTTACAAGCAAATAGGGCCAATAGAGCGAGAGACCAAAAAAGGAATATTGCAATATCAAGACAAAGAAGATCGATATTACGTTACAACTATAGAAGGCATCAATTATAAAATCTTAAAAGCGTCGGTCACTTATTATAAAGGAGAGGCTGGCGACGAAGTCGTTGTTTTAACTCCTAAAGGCGGCGGCTCCCAGTGGGCGGCTTTGGATAATATAGTGCGAGAACAGGCAGAGATATTAGAAGATCAAGAGAAAGCTTCAGATGAAGGTTTAAAAGAAGAAGGCGGATTGGAAGAGATATAGTTTAAAATTAAAAATTATTCCCCATGACTCTATACCGCAAATACCGTCCGCAAACTTTTGCGGATTTTGTTAATCAAAAGCCGATAAAATCAACCATCCAGAATCAAATTTTGCAAAATAAGACGGCGCATTCTTATTTATTTACCGGTCCCAGGGGCACTGGCAAAACTACAATGGCGCGTCTTATGTCAAAGGCTTTAAATTGCGAAACGCGGAAAGAACATCAATTTGAGCCATGCAATAAATGCCAAAATTGCCAAGAAATCAGCAAAGGCATTTCTTTAGATTTAGAGGAAAAAGACGCGGCCTCCAACCGCGGCATTGATGAGATTAGAAATTTGCGGGAAAATGTCCGTTTCGCGCCTTCAAAATCAAAATATAAGATTTTTATTATTGATGAAGTACACATGCTTACTGCGCCGGCTTTTAACGCGCTTTTAAAAACTTTGGAAGAGCCGCCGGAAAATACTATTTTTATTTTGGCGACAACCGAGCCCCATAAACTGCCGGAGACTATTATTTCTCGCTGTCAGCGGTTTGATTTTAAAAAGATAAGCCAAGAAGAGGTTATTAAACACCTATCTCAAATCGTCAAAACAGAAGAAGTGGCCGTTGAAGAAGGCATTTTGACTAATATTGCTTTGCGGTCAGAAGGATGCGTGCGCGATGCTTTAAGCATGCTGGGACAAATTATTACAATTGGAGCGAATCAGGAAGATCGCAGAATTACTTGGGAAGAAGCGGCTCTAGTGATTCCGCGTTCTGATCGCCAGTTGATTGAGAGATTGGTTAATCAATTAGAACAAAATGATGCAAGTGGCGGGATTCAAACCGTTAACCATTTAATGCAGGATGGGGTGGATTTAGAGCAATTTACTTTAGATTTAATTAATTTTTTACGGGAGAAGATGATTCATGAAGTTTATGAAACCAGCCGAATCGTCGGGAAACATGAAACAAGAAAGGGGACGTCATTTTATAGTAAATTAATAGACATATTTTTAAAACGTTATGAGGATTTAAAACGGGCGTCGTTTTTGCCGCAGTTGTCATTAGAATTGGGGGTTTTGGAGGCGGTTAATGTCAAATGTCAAAATCCAAATAACAAAGCAATGTCAAATGTCAAAATCCAAATAACAAAAGACGAAAGCAGTATTATCAATTTAGCAGAGATCAAACAGAAATGGTCAACAGTTTTAGAGCAGATTAAAAAGTACAATCATTCTTTGCCAATGGCGCTTTCAGCCAGCCAGCTCATAAGGCTTAACGGCGATAGAGTAGTATTAGGTTTTAAATATCCAATACATTACCAACAAGTGATAAAAAATCAAAAAAATAAGAATTGTCTGGAAGGCATTTTGAAAGAGGTATGCGAGCGTCAAATTTTAGTTGAAGGCGAGGTGATGCCGGATTTGCAGATTGATACAAGCCAGACTGATCAGGCGATGGTCGATGTGGAGGAAGAGTTTAAAAAATAAGATAATTTTTAATTATTTAATATGCCGAATAAGTTATTACTTATTATCCTTGACGGCTGGGGCATTGGCAAACCCAACAAGCATAATGCCATTTATTTAGCAAAGACGTTGTTTTTTGATAAATGTTGGCAAATGAAGAGTCAAATAAGCACATTGCAAGCGGCAGGGGAATCAGTTGGATTGATGCCCGGACAAATGGGTTCCAGCGAAGTTGGGCATATAAATATTGGAACGGGCCGCGTAGTTTTACAGGAGTTGACGAAAATTAACAAATCTTTAAAAGATAATAGTTTTTTTAAAAATCAAGCTTTTTTAAAATTATGCGATTATGTCAAAAAGCATAATTCTAAACTGCATTTAATAGGGCTGCTCTCTGACGGCGGCGTGCATTCGCATCAAGATCATTTATTTGCTTTAATAAAGTTGGCGCAGCGTCAAAATGTCAAAAAAGTGTATGTTCATGCTTTTTTAGACGGCAGAGATACGCCGCCGGCATCGTCTAAGAGATATTTAGAGGCGGCAACAAAACAGGCAGAGACACATAATTTTGCGATAGCGACTCTATGCGGTCGCTACTTTGCCATGGATCGGGATAATAATTGGGAATTGACGCAAAAGGCGATTGATTTGTTGGTTGGGGCTAAAGGGAGTCTGTTTAAAGGTTATATAAGGGCAATAGAGTTAAGTTATGATAGAAAAATTTTTGATGAATTCGTAGAACCTATTGTTTTAGATCCAGACGGCATAGTAGGACAGAACGACGGCGTAATTTTTTTTAATTTTCGCGCAGATCGAATGCGGCAATTGACGCAAAGGCTTTTGGAACAAGTCTCAAATTTATTTATAGCGACTATGATAGATTATGGCATTGACGGCGTCAGTTTTGTTGCTTTTGAGCGCGATGTGCCTCGCAATCATCTGTGCGAAGTTTTATCGCGCAATGACATTAAATATTTAAAAATCACTGAAACGCAAAAATATCCGCACTTAACCTATTTTTTTAACGGCACGCGAGAGGAGCCGTACCCAAATGAGGCGCGCATTATGATACCGTCAAAAAAAGTAAAAAGTTTTGCCGATGCGCCGGAAATGTCGGCGCGCGAGATCGCTGACGCAATATTGTCAAATTTATCATGGTCAAAATGGCCGGTAATTATGGTTAATTTTGCCAATGGCGATATGGTCGGGCATAGCGGCGATATAAAAGCAGGCATTAAAGCGTGCGAGTTTGTAGATTCCTGCTTGCAACGAGTTTGCGAGTCGGCATTGCGTCAAAATTATCAAGTTATTATTACCGCGGATCACGGCAATGTAGAGGAGATGTATGACGCGGAAAATGATTCTGTTCACACTGCCCATACTTTAAATCCTGTGCCGTTTATTTTGCTGAACCATCAAAAAGTTCAAAAATACAAGATAAAACCATGCGGCAGTCTTGCCAATATCGCGCCGACGGCACTTGAATTATTAGGCGTAGAGAGACCTAAAGAGATGGATCAATCGTTATTAGTTTAAAATTTACACATATTTTTTCCAGTTTTTTATTTCTAAATCTTCCAATTTATACTTAGAAATAGCTCGCACAAAAAGTCTGGCCGTTTCCAGATTGGTAATAATCGGCACGGAAAAATCAGCGGCAACGCGGCGCACAGTTTGGCGGATCGTGTTTTCGTCATACACCTTGCGCTTTTCTGATGCGTCAGACATATTGATCACAAGATCAATTTTTTTGCCGGCCAAATAAGTCTTAACATTTGGCTCTTTTTTCTCATAAATTTTATAAAGGGTTTTACAAGAGATATTGTTTTTGCGCAGGAATTTTGCAGTGTTTTCCGTGGCATAGATTTTAAGCTTTGTATTTTGATAGAGTTTTTTGACGTAGAACAGGAATTTAGCTTTATTCATATCGCCTCCTAAACTAATCATTACAGCTTTTTTGGGCCACTTAAATCCAGTAGACAGGATTGCTTTTAAGAAAGCTTCTTCTACATCCCGCCCTAAACAACCTACCTCGCCAGTGGAGGCCATTTCTACTCTTAAAATCGGGTCAGCGCCTTTGATGCGGGAAAATGAGAATTGCGGCGCTTTAACGCCGACATAGCCGGCTTCGGTCATAAAATTTTTGAGTTTTCTTTTAATTTTTTCAGCCTCAATTTTCTGTCCCATAATCACTTTAGTCGCGAGTTCAATTAAATTAACTCCGCTCGTTTTAGAGACAAAAGGGAAACTGCGCGAAGCGCGCAAATTACATTCAATCACCTTAATTTGATTTTCGCGGGCCACGAATTGAATGTTAAAAGGGCCTGTGATTTTTAAAGCCTTGGCAATTTTACGTGTAATAATTCTAATTTTGCGATAAGTTTCTAAATAGATTTTTTGCGGCGGAGTTACGATTGTCGCATCGCCGGAATGAATGCCGGCGTTTTCTATATGTTCGCTGATTATGTATGCGATAAGTCTGCCTTTTTGAGCCACTGCGTCTACTTCTATTTCTTTTGCGTTTTCTATGAATTTGGAAATAACTACAGGGTGCTCTTCCGATACTTGAACTGCGTCGGCAAGATATTGCTTAAGCGCGCGGTTGTCAAAAGCTACATTCATAGCGGCGCCGGAAAGTACATAAGAAGGTCTGATTAAAACAGGATAGCCGACTTTTTTGGCAAAAGTTTGGGCGTCATCTACATTAGTCAATTCCTGCCATGCCGGCTGGTCAATTTTTAGCTTATTTAAAAGTTTAGAGAATTTATAACGGTTTTCCGCCTGGTCAATGTCTAAAGCAGAAGTGCCTAAAATTTTTAAGCCGGCTTTATGGCACCGCATTGCGATGTTGTTAGGCTCCTGCCCGCCCATAGATATGATCATTCCGTCTGCTTTTTCAGCAAAGTAAATATCGCGCACAGTTTCAAAATTTAATTCTTCAAAATAGAGCTTGTAAGCCATATCATAATCTGTGGAAACTGTTTCAGGATTATGATTGATCATTACAACTTGATGTCCAAGCCGGCGCAGAGTTTGGGCGCAAGTCACGGCGCACCAGTCAAATTCAACAGAAGAACCAATGCGATAAACGCCGGAGCCTAAGATGAGGATTTTTTTAGTTGAGGTTTGTCTTGACACAGTTTTGGGAGTTATGATATAATTATTTTGCAGTCGAAAGACTGTTTCAACTGCAAAACTCCGGCTATTTATTAGTCGGAGTGTTTTGCTTTTTATAGATGTTTGGAAATTTAATTATATCATAGTATTTATTAGCGGATTCAATTATTTCCTTTCCTATATGATAGCGTGTGGAAAAGACAATTATTTTTTTGTTAAATAATTTTTTTAGCTTTTGCAATAAATAAGCAAAGTCGCTATCGCCAGAAAATAAAATAATTGTATTATAATTTTTTTGCAGTAATAAAGCGTCAAAAGTAATTTCTACATCAAAATTAGCTTTTCTGATGTATTGATTAATAATTTTTAGTCTTTTAGTAATTAAAATATAACCCTTTGCACGCAGTGATTTTAAAAATATTTGATGCGAGTTGTTGTTAAAGGCAACTGTATAATATCGAAATTGGCTACAGTTAAATTGATTTTTTAAAAATGCAAAAAGCCCGCGGTAATTGATTTTTATTTTTCTGCCTTGAGCGCTTTTTTCTAAATTAGCGGCATCAATAAAGGCGATTGCATTGTTAGATTTAAGCATAAATCAAAACTCTCGGGTTCTTGCCAAGAGTTTTTTTGTTTTTCTCTTGCTCTTGGCAAGAAGAAGTGTTATAGTATTTAGTTCCTTGAATTTCCTCTCGTATCGGAGACCAAGGCCGCCTTAGGGTAAGTTGGGGTGGAAATTTTAAAAAAAAGAAGGAGATGATGATGAATGACACCCTTAGGATTTTGGATTGGCGCCGTCGGCGCCATCCTTTTCCTTACTAGTGTAGCGGTGGGGATCATGATTTGGATTCGTCGACGGTTTTTTAAATAAACCGTCAATCGATATTTTTCACCCATTGCTTACCCAATGGGCTTTTTCTTTTACAATAAAAAACAGCTTCGTGCGATGCTGTTATAAATTGTTGAATTCATAAATTGTCAATCCAGTAGCGTCAATAATGTCTTTTAAAGTTTTTCTTTTGATTATTCTGCCTGCATGTCTTGGTAATATTATAATTTTATTATCTAAATTTCTAATCCACATTTCATGCGAACCCTTGCATTGCTTATAAAATATAAATCCGCATTGTCGTATTTTTTTAATAACTTGCTTATCAGTGAATGCTGGAAATTTGGGCATTGAAAAGATTAAACAGCCAAGGCTAAACCTTGCCAAGATTGCTGTTCAACAAATTTTAGCGGCTCTTGAGATTTTAGCCTTTTATATTCTAAAATATCTGCCATAATGCTTTTTAGATTATTAACAGCTTCTTTGATAGTATCTCCATCAGCCCAAGCACCTTGAATTAAAGGGCATTTAGCATGAAAGCCGCCTTCTTGATGTTCTTCAATGGTAATAGGATAAAAGTTATTCATATGCACAGAATAATCTAACTAAAACAAATTGTCAATTAGGATAAGTCAAATACAAATAATTTGTTTTAGCCGGATATTCCGCGGCTAAAGTGTCAATCTGATTTACTTTTGGCAAGATATTATGTTTTAGCCTAAAATTATAGATATCATTTTCTTGTCTGTTCGTCAAAACCGCAATTTGTTTATCAGAGAAGCCTTTGTTTTTAACTTGGCCTATTAAAGCCGGGGTCAAGTTTTTTGCGAGGGACAATTTAGTCATCAAATCAGTAATATTTTTAATTTTATAAATAAACCATTTATCAATTTTTGACCATTTTGATATTTCCTCAACTGTCAATCCACGCTTTAGACCCTCGGTGATTGCCAGCAGGCGGTGTTCATTAGGGGTTTTTATTAAATTCATGAGTGTCGCAGAAGCATTGACTCCTCCTATGAATTCTGGCATCATATCCGTATATTTTTGCTTTAGGCGATCATAACTGGCGAGCAAGCCGTTTTGATCTATTCCAATCATTCGCGAGGCTTTTTGCAGAGCCTCTTCAAAATTGCGGCCGATAGCCATTACCTCGCCTACGCTTTTCATCTGCGTGCCAATTTCCCGCTCGGCATTTTTAAATTTATCCATATCCCAGCGCGGTATTTTGACAACTACATAATCCAAAGCAGGTTCAAAAAACGCAGAAGTAACCTGCGTAATACTATTTTTGAGTTCAGGTAAAGTATAACCAAGCGCTAATTTAGCCGCGATAAAAGCTAATGGATAGCCTGTGGCTTTGCTAGCCAGAGCAGAGGAGCGTGACAACCTAGCATTAACCTCAATTATTCTATAATCAATATTAGATGTAGAGCTTCGTAGTGCAAATTGAATATTACACTCTCCGACAATCCCCAAATGTTTAATCAAACTTATCGCAATCTCACGCAGACCGTGATATTCTTTATTTGTCAATGTCTGTGATGGCGCAACGACTATTGATTCGCCGGTATGCACGCCCATAGGATCCATATTTTCCATATTACAAACAGCGATGCAGTTGTCAGCGCAATCTCGCACGACTTCATATTCAATTTCTTTCCAGCCGGTTAAATCTTCTTCAATTAAAATTTGCGGCGCTTTAGCTAGCGCGATCTCTGCCAACTCTTTCAATTCTGATTGATTTTTGGCAAAAGCAGATCCCTGTCCGCCTAAAGAGTAAGCAGAGCGAATAATAATCGGATAGCCGATGTTTTCTGCAGCTAACAGGGCGTTGGCTACAGTATTTACTGCCTGACTGCGCGGCGCCAAAAGGTCAATCTCTTTTAAAGTTTTGACAAATAAGTCTCGGTCTTCAGTTTTCCGTATAGCTTCGATCGGCGTGCCTAAAATTTGCGGATGAAAAGGTTCAGAACCTTTTATTATTCCTTGCCGCCATAACTCCAGTCCGCAATTCAGCGCCGTCTGCCCGCCAAAAGAGAGAAGTATGCCGTCTGGTTTTTCTTTTTTTATAATTTTGCCGACAAAATAACCGTCAACCGGCAGAAAATAGACTTTGTCCGCCAGCCCTTTTGAAGTTTGGTATGTAGCAATGTTTGGATTGACGACAATTACTTCGCATCCTTCTTCTTTTAGAGCTTTAATTGCTTGGGAGCCGGAATAATCAAATTCTCCGGCTTCGCCGATTTTTAAAGCCCCGGAGCCGAGGAGTAATACTTTTTTTGATTTTATTGATGATCTTGACATATTTTTTTATACTAAGCTTTGATTATAACGTAACAAGTAACCGGAGAAAAATTATCGCATGGGTCGCCAATGGGCTTTTTTATACAAAAAACTCCGGAAAGGAGTTTTATAAATTATTAAATTCTTCTACGCTAATACCAGCATCTCTGATGATTTTGCGAAGCAGACTACGGTCAATTATTTTATAATTAGGAACAGTTAAGGGTTTTTTGCTTTTATCAAAATAATGCCACAATCTAATGTGGCTTCCTTTTTGTCTTATAGTTCTATAACCTAATTTCTCAAATTTCCTAATTGCTTCCTTCCCGGAAGCTATTTGCAATTTAGGCATTACTTTAAATAGAGATAGTATGGAAACTTAATTCTTTGGGGTTGTAATTTTCCATTAACTGTTGATTGTTTTCTTCTTCTAAACACATACTAATAACCTCTTTGATATTTTTTAATGCTTCGTCTAAAGTCTTGCCTTGAGTATAACAGCTATCAAAAATAGGGCATTCTACTATATAAAAGCCATCCTCGCCTCTTTCCACTATTACAGGGAATTGTCGAAATTTATATTCCATATTACCATTATCATAGAAGGTTTAAGATATATCGTCAAGCTATTCAAATTGGTTCTTCATTTTGAACTTTTAACTAATTCAAGCCATTCATCAAAGACCCATTCCGTATCCGTAGGCCCTGGCGCTGCTTCTGGATGAAATTGCACCGCCATCCATGGTTTTTCGAGATGCCTAATACCCTCAACTGTCTCGTCATTTAAATTTTTAAACCACACTTTCCAATCAGCCGGTAAAGTTTTTTCGTCAACAGCAAAGCCGTGATTTTGGGAAGTGATAAAAGCATTACTTGACATTATGACAGGTTGGTTCTGCCCCCGATGCCCGTATTTTAATTTATAGGTTTTGGCGCCGGCGGCAAGAGCCATAATTTGGTTGCCAAGGCAGATACCAAGGATTGGAATTATGAATTTAGAATTATGAATTATGAATTTGATTTGTTCAATAGTCTTGTCGCATTTAGTGGGGTCGCCTGGACCGTTTGAGATGACTATGCCGTCAATTTTATAATTCATAATTTTTAATTCATAATTTTTAATTGCCAATTCGTGATCCCAAGGTACGCGGACAACTCGACAATTGCGATTGAGCAGGGAGCGAATAATATTTAATTTAACGCCGCAGTCATATAATAAGATATTAGATATTGGATATTGGATATTATTTTTTTGAGGTTCATAGATCAACGGTTCTTTGCAACTCACTTCTGCTGCTAAATTCCGCTGATTTGGATCCTCAAAATTTTTAATTTTTAATTGTAATTTTGAATTTTGAATTTTGAATTTTGAATTTATTATACCAAGCATCGTCCCTTTTTCTCTCAATTTTTCTGTCAGCGATCGCGTATCCACTCCTTCTATTGCAGGTATATTTTCTGATTTTAGCCAGTCAGCCAACGACTGCTTGGCGCTTGGATGCGAATATTGAGCGCAGTATTCGCTGATTATGAGTCCGGTTATTTGGATGTTGTTTGACTCAAACCTAGAAGATAATAAGATTTTAGATTTAAGATCTAAATTTGAGTTTTTAGTTTTTAGTTTTGAGTTTGAGGACGTTACTCCGTAATTGCCGATTAGCGGATAAGTCAACACCAAAATTTGCCCGCGATAAGAGGGATCAGTAAGCGCTTCCTGATAGCCGACCATTCCAGTATTAAAAACGACCTCGCCAGATGCGTCAACCGGAGCTCCAAATGGTTTGCCTTGAAATATGGTTTTGTCTTCTAAGATAAGTGCCGCTCTTGACATAATTTTTCATGTTTCATGTTTCAAGAATTTCATCATCAACGCCATCCTCATCCATACGCCATTATGCGCTTGCTTAAAATAAATCGCCCGCGGGTCATTATCAACTGACGGATCAATTTCGCAAACGCGAGGCAGGGGATGCATAAATAGACAATTCTGACGAAAAAGAGACTCGGTCTGTTTATTTAAAATAAAATTGTCTTTAACTCGTTCGTATTCTTTTAAATCCGCAAATCTCTCTTTTTGCACTCGCGTCATATACAAGATGTCAACATCACCTGCTATCTTATTCCAAGTTTCTAATTCTTGATATTTGATATTCTGCGCAGTCAATTTTTGTTTAATTTCATCAGGTAGTCTTAAAGTCAGCGGTGAGATAAAATAATAAGTCGGATTAAAATGCGCCAGTCCTTGACTTAACGAATGCGCTGTCCGACCGTATTTAAGGTCGCCGACAAAGGCGATTCTAAGATTTTCTAGGTTTTGAGTTTTAAGTTGTGGCTTTGAGCTTTGAACTTTGAGTTTTGAGTTTTCTTCATAAATCGTAAACATATCCAGCAGCGCCTGCGTCGGATGCTCGCCGCTTCCGTCTCCGCCATTGATAATCGGGATTTGCGAAACTGCGGCCGCTCGTTCTGCGGCGCCTGTTTCAAAATGCCGCATTACGATTAAATCAGCAAAACCATTAACTATTTTAATCGTGTCTTCTAATGATTCTCCTTTTTTAGTTGAAGTCGTCATCGCGTCAGCAAATCCGATAACGCGCGCTCCAAGCCGCAAAGTCGCTGATTCAAAAGATAGCCGCGTTCTGGTTGACGGCTCAAAAAACAAAGTCGCGACAATTTTGCCGGCTAATTTGTCAGAATAGTTTTCAAAGGACGCTTTGATTGCGGCAGTTTGACTAACTAAATTCAATATGTCATTTTTAGTGAATTGGTTGATGGACAGCAGATGGCGCATAATATAAAAAATCCCGAGAAAATCGGGATTATAGATTAAATAGTAGAATGATTAAATTAACTAAATTTTTACTTGAATTTTTCTGTCTTTCTGTGAAAATTTTGACCATATTATTTTTGATAATAGCGTAGAATTTTTACAGCGTCAATCTTGACGAAAAATTATTTTTATGCTGTGCAATTTAAAAAATAATATTAAGTGAAAGCAAACTCACAATAAAGCCGGCAATCATTACTCCCATTAAAATTAAGCCGGCGGATTTTTTAGGCGGAATATGAAAAATATGAGCAGCCAGCGCTCCGCTCCAGCCGCCGGTTAGCGGAAGCGGTATAGCGACAAATACGATTAAAGCAAGCGCGCCTAATCGCTGGAATAATTTAGAATGTTTGCGCTCTGTACGAGTTTTGTACCAGCGATAGAAGCGATATAGAGACGTTTCATGAAATTTTTCTGCTATTATTTTTTCAAACTTCGGCAGTCCCCACAATAAAAAAACCACCGGCGCCATATTGCCGGCGACTGCTGTTGCAAATGTCAAAATCGGCGGCAGATCTTGCGTCAATCCATACGGAATGCCGGCGCGCAATTCCCCGATAGGAGTCATAGAGAGGAAGAAAGTTATTAGAAGATCATGAAGCATAAAACATGAAACGCGTAACGAATTAATTGTTTTTAAATAATTTTAAGGTCAAATCAGCTGATTTTTCCCAGCTAAAGTTTTCTGCAATTTTTAAGCCAGTTTCTATCATCTTATCGCGCAATGTATTATTTATCAAAACTTCTTCAATCTTTGCGGCGATGTCTTGATTGTCAAAAGGGTCAAAATATAAAGGAGCGTCCCTTGCAACCTCGTTAAATACCTTTAATTGACTGCAAACCACCGGGCACCCGCAAGCCATTGCCTCCAAAAGCGGCAATCCAAAACCTTCGTAAAGAGACGGGAAGACAAAGGCAGACGCGTTTTTTAAATAGTCGGCAATTTCGCGGGAAGCAAGCCAGCCTGTTTTTTTAATATCATCTTTATATTTTGATTTATCAATTTCTTTTTTGATATTTTGATAGCCAAAAGCCGGCTGGCCGATTAAAAGCAGTTTTAAATATGATTGATTGGCGTTCTTTTTAACTAAATCAAAAACCTGAATCAGCCGGCAGATATTTTTTTTGCTTTCTAAACGACCGATATACAGCAGGTAAGGAGTTTTTGATTTAATTGGCGCATTGTGGCCAGTTTTATAAATCGTTTTATCATAACCATGAGGGACTACATAAATTTTTTTTGCATCAGCCTTTGGATAATATTTTTTGATCTCATCTTTGGTAAATTGCGAGGGGACAATAATTTTCCACGCCCGTTTTAAAATTCGCTGAACGCCTAGTTTTTGCAAATGTAACTCCCGGGAAGAATAAACCTCTGGAAATTGACGAAAAGCCACATCATGAATTACCGCTGTTGTTTTCGCTGGATGATGCATAGGCAGAAGATGAGCCGGCAGAAAAAGAATATCAGGCGGATTTGCAATTAATTCAGCTCCAAGCCGGAATTGGGTCCAGCCGAATTTAAATGGCCAGGATAATTGTTTTATAATCGC
>JBBTVS010000006.1:5325-10192 GCA_038078695.1 Patescibacteria group bacterium | reverse complement strand
GGAAATTATCCAGCAACACCTGCAAGCTGGACGGCTTTCTTAACCACTCTTGGCGCTAGTAATGTAATGCCACCGCAAACAGGTGAGTCTTATTGCTATTATAGTGATAGCGCTACATTGCCAACAAAATATGCATTGGTGGCTAGTGATATGGAAAAGAGTATGCCAACTACTGCCGTTATTGATGCTTTGACTGGTCTCACATTGCGCATTAGTGCAAAAGTAGGTGGCAGTTGTACTGATCAGGGTGGTGCTGTGATTGCCTGCGTTGATTACACATCTGGCGCTCCTAATGATTTTTGCATAAAAGGAGGTATATAGATTGATAGCTAAGAATGTTACGGCAAAGCAAAAACATGGCGACAAAATCAAAACTCAAAACCCTCGCATTTTTGCGGGGGTTTGGTTTTTGGGTGGCGGGGGGCCTATTGACAGTCATTCTTTTATTATATATACTGCCTTTAGTGAAACAATCGGATGCTTTAGTGAATCATCAGATATAATTCTAATGTGTAGCTAAACATTGCTTCCGTAATCAGCCGGAACCCGCCGATTGTTTTTTATTTTAAAGCAACAATAAAATGTCTCCTGCTTTAATAATTTTATTTGGGTTTATCTGTTTTTTGTAGACTCCGTAAGCGATCAGATGAGCTTTTGACTTTTTCCCGATACTTTGAAAGACGATACTGTCTTTAGAAAAAACAGGTTTAATTTTTCTGATATGCCGCAAAAGCATGCCTTTAATGTCTCCGCCGCGGCCGTCATATTCAACATCAATGACAATAAACTTTATATTGTCTATAAAGTTTTGAATTAACAAAAATAAACAAGCTGCGAAGATTTTTAGCGGCCAATTGCTTAATTTGCTATATCTTTGATTTAAAACTCTTAAACATTCTCTTTTTTCGCGGCGATGGATAAAAATAGAATAAGAGATTTTGTTAGCAAAAGACAGCACCGTATTTTGAGTTAAACTTTCAATTCTGCCTGATTGGTCTATTTGGATATGCATAAAAGCAGTATATCATAAAACCCCCTGCCCAAAAAGCAGGGGTTGTTTTTTGCGGGGGGTAATGTTGACAGGATTTTTGATTATAGTAAAATGGCGGTATATGATGGGAATTGTCAATAATAAAAAAATACAAGGCGGCATTCCATGCATTAGAGGCACTCGCATACCCGTGTCTTCAATTTTGTTGTATTTAAGCCAGGGGTGGACGGCTAATAAAATTATTAATGATTATAGAAAGGCGGGCGTGCCTTTGCAAAGAGCAGATATAGAAGCAGCGCTTGATTATGCCGGAGTCAATCTTGATAAAGCATTATGTTAAAGAAAATCCGAATAGCCGTAATGAGACAGTAGATTTTAAAAAATATTTTAAACAGATGCAAAAATTATTTAAATTTTTTGATTCTCATGAAAAGTTTTACGATCAATTTATTAAAATCAGCGGTGAAAAAATAGAAGCGGTTAATAAAAGAACTAAGGGAAAAGTAATTATTGTTTAGTGCGGGGGTTGTTTTTTGGGTGGCGGGGGGTGGCAATAGTTTGACAAGTTTTTTAGTTATAGTAAAATTGTGATAGATAAATCTATGATTACTCAAATTGCACAAATTAAAGAAAAGGCATTGCCAGTTTTAGAACGCAATGATGTAAAATTCGCGGGAATTTTTGGTTCTTACGCGCGCGGAGACGCGAGGCCGGACAGCGATATAGATGTTTTAATTAAATTTGATACGGCAAAGAGTTTATTGGATTTAATTAGATTAGAGGATATTCTTTCAGATACATTAGGGCGCAAGGTAGATTTAGTGACTGAAAAAGCCTTGAGTCCTTATATTAAGGATTCGGTTTTAGGCGACCTACAGATTTTTTATGGAGAAAGATAATAGAGACGATTATTATATTAAGCATATACTTGATGCTATTGTTGCTATAGAAAAGCATATGAGCGCTGTTAATTATGAGGATTTTTTTGAAAATAAGCTAGTGCAAGATGCTGTTATTCGCGAATTGGAAATAATAGGCGAAGCATCTAAAAGACTGTCTATTGATTTTAAAAATTGCAGACAAGACATTCCATGGAAAGAGATTGCCGGCATGAGAGACAAATTAAGCCATGATTATATTGATGTTGATCTTACTGCCGTTTGGGAGACCATCAAGAGAGACTTGCCATTTTTAAAGTCAAAGTTGACGATTGCTGAAATTTAACTCCGGCAGAACTTCTGTAAATTATGCAGTATAAACAAATTTATTCAACCCCCGCATTTTCGGCGGGGGTTGTTTTTTTGGGCGGCGGGGAAAATCTGGGTGTATTGGCCTATTGACAGCCGTTCTTTAATTTATTGGACTATAATCTCATAAACTATATCTTGCTTGCCGTCAATTACATATTTGTAAGCGCCGATAACTTCAAATTTAAATTGATAATTCGCGTCTTGTTTAATTGCGCCGCTGTCAAATGCCTCTTCTTTAGACGGCGTTTCTGTTGATTTTACGCTATGCTCGGTTTTATCTTTATTAATCCATCGCACATAAGTGTTTTTAGCAACGCGGCCGCGGATAATGGCAATTTTATTCTCGCGGATTTCCAATTCAGCTATTTGGCTTTCCACTAATTTTTCAACAGTATTAATAATTTCATGAATGATAGTTTTATTGCCTTGAGTTTCTTCTGTTACTTCGCGAGTGGTTTCTATTTCTTTAACAGTCTCTGTGTGAGTTGCAAAATCAACTATTTCTGGTTCAACAGGTTTGGGCGGTTCATGCTGTTCTACATTGAAAGCCACAGAATACTGCCGTTTGGAATTTTGGCCAAACACCCGCGCATTAATCATAATAGGATAAGTTTTTTGTTCCGGAATGATAATATGCTCAAACACCTGGTTGCCATTGCCGTCAGCCACTGATTTTTCCGTTAGGTTCTCTTTATTGATTATAATATTTCCTTGCGGATCAGGCGGATTTACTTGCGCGCCGATTTCCAATGTCAAAGGCTCTCCTGAATAAAATCCGGTTGCGTATACTTTTATGATATTGCCGGGCTTGACAGGAGCCTGTGATACGCGGACGGTTAAAGGCTGATTAGCTGGCGAAGTTTTAGCCGCTACTTGAAGTTCTTCCGGATTATCGTCAATTCCAATAGTCTTTAGATTTCTCATAGGCTGGTAAGTATAGGTGTCTAAAATAGACAAGCTGTCATCCAAAAGATAAATTCGGTCGCTGGCTAAGACAAGAATTTTTGTTTTGCCGCCGGCTTCAAACACTTTTACGCCCCGAGCCCAGCCGGCAATTAAATTAATCGTCTGAAAATCAAGCTGATTTAAATTTTTATCTAATTTATAGACGCCCCAGCCGTTCACAAAATATAAGAAGCCTTCAGAATCAGCGTCTATGCTAAAACCAAATCCGGAAGGGCTGGCGAATACTACTTGGGCTCCTATTTTTTTAACTCCGCTGTCGTCAGCGGCAAATCCTGTGCCGGAAGGAGTAATATATGGCTTTTTTAGCGCTGGCTGCGCATGCTTTAAATCAACGGCAAATTCAGCGCTGCCGTTTGGGTTTAAAGTTATTCCTTTATTGTAAGAGTTGACAGCTATTTTGCCGGCGTCGTTTATGTCTATGCCGTAAACAGTGCCGTTCCACACATCTCGGATAGGGCTCAAATTGTTAGTCTCCATTTCTTTTACTCCTTTATCCCCGGCTATAAGAATTAAACTTGTCCCTGGTTTTCCGGCAATGTCGCGGGTAAAGCCAACTGGAGAATCAATAGATTTGATTAAAGCAGGCCAAGTTGGACTCGTGATGTCGTATTTTTGTAAAGCTGCGCCTGCGGCCACATAGGCGACGGCTTTGCCATTTTCTATTTTAACGTACGCGCTTTGCGGTTCAATGCCATTGCCGCCTGGAACAGCCTCGGCTAATTTTTTGATTTTGTTATCTGGAGTTATGGATAGAGTTTCTATTCCAGATCCATTTGGGACTACCGCGATTGTCTGTCCGCTGATTTCTATAACATCAGCAGAACTGTAAATTTTTGCAGTTGAGTTTGCCTGCTTTACAGTTAAGACTGAAATGGGTATAATTACAGAAGTTAGCATCAGCAAGGAAATAATTTTTTTCATAGTTTATTTGTTTAGTTATTCAAAACAATTTTTTGTTCAGAATAACCTTGTTAGAATTTAAACAGAAAAGTATAGCATAATGTTATAAATATGTCAAGATTTTTGCTTAACAATACCAAAATTATTTGCACTATCGGTCCGTCTTCGCAATCGCGGAAGATTATTAAAGATTTAATTTTGGCAGGCATGCGCGGAGCTCGGCTTAATTTTAGCCATGGAAATTATAAGCATCATCAATTATTGATTGATAATATCAGGCAAGCGTCCAAAAATCTTAATATGCCTTGCGCCATTATACAGGATTTGCAGGGGCCTAAGATGCGGATCGGAATTTTGCGGGAGCCTGTTGAAATAAGCAAAGGCGAGGAAATATTGTTGGTAAAAACAGGAAATGAAGACAAGTTATTAAAAAAAGAGAATTTTAAGATTATTCCAATACAATATAATTTGAGCTCCGGAGTGCAAAAAGGCGATACAATATTGATAGATGACGGTTTGATAGAACTTATCGCGTCTCAAGTATGCCGTGATTATGTTAAAGCGCGGGTTAGAAACAGCGGAACTATCAGTTCCAACAAAGGCCTTAATGTTCCGGGGCGCGAAATGCGCGTTCCAGTTATCACGGCCAAAGACAAAGAAGATTTGCAATTCGGTTTAAAAGCTAATGTTGACGCAGTTGCTTTGTCTTTTGTGGAAAGCGCGGAAGACATTAAATATTTAAAAAGGCTGATAAATCAGC
>JBBTVS010000006.1:0-5225 GCA_038078695.1 Patescibacteria group bacterium | reverse complement strand
GTGATAGATCACGCGGACTGTTTGATGCTGTCTGGAGAAACTGCTTTTGGGAAGTATCCAGTTGAATCTTGCCGCACTATGGCTGATGTTATAAGCAAAGTTGAAAAATCGCCTTATGATAATATAAAAGATGTTTTGCTAGAACAGCGCGCGAGCGACGAAGAAGCTTTGGCTCATGCAGCTTGGTCATTAGCATTAGAAATTAAAGCCAGGGCCATTTTAGCTACTACCATTTCTGGCAAGACCGCCAGAATGATTGCTCGTTTTAGACCAGAGGCGCCGATTATCGTTACATGTCAGGACGAATCAATACAGCGTCAATTGCTTTTGTCTTGGGGCATAGTTCCTTTTATCTTGCCTAAACTCAAATCAGTTGATAAGTTAATTTCAAAGGCTGTTGGCAGGGCTAAAAAATCAAACCTCATTCGCAAGGGCGATAAAATAGTGATTATTTCCGGACAGCCGGCCGGACAGGCGGGGACGAATTTGGTTAAAGTGCATAATGTTTAAAACTCAAAATTATTTTATGAACTACATCAAATTTTTCAATCAAATTTCAATTTCCGATGTACCGTTAGTCGGCGGCAAGAACGCATCGCTTGGCGAGATGTATCGTCATCTTGTCAAAAAGGGCGTGAATATTCCCAATGGTTTCGCGATTACAGCTCAAGGTTATCAGTATTTTTTAGAAAAGAATCAATTAAACGACGAAATCGCGTCAATTTTAGCAGGGTTAGATGTCAAAAATATAGAAAAACTTAAAGAGGCTGGAGCGCGGATTCGCAAGCTTATTTTATCAGCCGCGTTTCCGCAGGATTTGCATGCGGAGATTATAAGCGCTTATCATAAGCTTGGAGGCGGAGATGTCGCGGTTCGTTCTTCGGCCACTGCGGAAGATTTGCCAGACGCATCTTTTGCCGGCCAGCAAGAGACTTATTTGCATATTAAAGGCAATTATCATCTTTTAGAATCAGTTAAAAAATGTTTTGCCTCCTTATTTACTGATCGAGCGATATCTTATCGCGAAGACAAAGGATTTAAGCATGCAGATATTTATTTGTCAGTGGGCGTGCAGGAAATGGTCCGTTCTGATTCCGGGGTTTCTGGAGTAATGTTTACTATTGATACTGAATCCGGGCATCCGGAGATTATACTTATCAATGCTTCTTACGGATTAGGCGAATATGTGGTTAAGGGCGTGGTTAATCCTGACGAATATTATGTGCATAAGCCTACTTTGCGCCAAGGTTTTAGATCAATTGTCGGCAAAACCCTGGGGTCAAAAGCCCGCAAATTAGTTTACGGCACAGGAGACAATATTTTTACCCAGGATACGGCAGTGCCTTTTGAAGATCGCCGGAGATTCGCCTTGAGCGATGATGAGATTTTTGAGCTCGCGCGCTGGGGATTGATTATAGAGGAGCATTATGCAAAGTTAAAAGTTAAAAGTTTCCGCCAGAGGCGGATCCGCCTTCGGCGGAAAAAGTCAAAAGTTAGGTATTGTCCGATGGACATAGAATGGGCAAAGGATGGGAGAAATGGCAAATTATACATAGTGCAGGCACGGCCGGAGACAGTGCATTCTGTCCGCCAGCGGAACATTATTGAAGAATATATTCTCACGGAGAGAGGGAGAGTGCTCGTGCAAGGCGCGTCAGTCGGCTCAAAAATCGGCGCAGGCCCAGCGCGAGTGATTACGGACGTGCAGAATATCAATCAATTTAAAGAAGGCGAAGTATTAGTAACGGAAATTACTGATCCAGATTGGGAGCCGATTATGAAAAAGGCGGCGGCGATAGTTACCAACAGCGGAGGACGCACTTCGCACGCGGCTATTGTTTCGCGCGAGCTTGGATTGCCTTGCATAGTCGGCACCGTACAGGCGACACAGATTTTAAGAACAGGACAGGAGGTTACGGTCTCTTGCGCAGAGGGAGAATTTGGCAAAGTTTACCAAGGCAGATTGCCTTTTAAAGTTCACAAGGTTGCAATTGATAAATTTGTGCGAACTAAAACACAGATTATGATGAATGTGGGAGATCCGGAGATTGCTTTTAATTATGCGCAGATTCCAAATGATGGAGTAGGATTAGCGCGCTTGGAGTTTATCATCAATAATTCAGTAAAAATTCATCCTTTGGCTTTGCTTGATTTTCGCAAAGAATGCAAAATCAAGCCTCTGCCGCAGGTTAAGAAAAAGACGCGGCAGATAGACGACCATATTTGTCGAAAGATTTCTGAATTAATACAGGGCTATAAAAAACCAAGCGATTATTTTACAGATAAGCTTTCTTTGGGAATTGCCAGAATCGCGGCGGCTTTTTATCCGCAGGAAGTGATTTTGCGATTTTCTGACTTTAAATCCAATGAATACGCGAGTTTAATCGGCGGCGAGGCTTACGAACCGAATGAAGAGAATCCAATGTTAGGCTGGCGCGGAGCTTCCCGTTATTATGATCCGTCGTTTCGCCAAGCGTTTGATATGGAGTGTCAAGCCGTGAGACGAGTCCGCGAAGAGATGGGATTTAAAAATGTATCAGTAATGGTGCCTTTCTGTAGAACCCCGGAGGAGGGGAGGAAAGTGATGGAGATTTTGAAGGAGAACAAAGTAATAAATCCAAATGTCAAATGTCAAATGTCAAATCAAATCCAAATGTCAAATGTCAAAAAAACATCTATTAGCAACAGGCTCAAAGTATATGTGATGTGCGAGATTCCGTCCAATGTGATTTTGGCAGAGGAATTTGCCAAAATTTTTGACGGATTTTCCATAGGGTCAAATGACTTAACTCAATTAACTTTAGGCGTTGACAGGGATTCGCCGTTAGTCGCTCATATTTATAATGAACGCGACCAGGCCGTCAGACTTATGATTTCGCAAGTTATTAAAATCGCCCATAAATGCGGACGGAAAGTAGGCATCTGCGGCCAGGCGCCGTCTGATTTTCCTGATTTTGCCGAATTTTTAGTAGAGCAGGGCATTGATTCCATTTCTTTAAATCCTGATACTGTAATTTCAACCCGGCTTGCGATTGCTAAGACAGAGAAGAGGCAGAATAAATGAGCATTTTAGACCAGCTAAATTTTGAACAGCAGAAAGCGGTCCGAATTATAAACGGACCTGTTTTAGTTTTAGCAGGAGCTGGAAGCGGCAAAACCCGCACCTTAACCCATCGCATAGCTTATTTAATATCGCATCATAAAGTAGGCCCGGGGCAGATTTTGGGAGTTACTTTTACCAATAAGGCGGCGAAAGAGATGAGAGAACGGATTGGGAAATTGGTGAGCAGCCCGCCTCTTATAGGCACTTTTCATTCAGTATGCGCGCGAATTTTAAGGGAAGACATATCGCTTTTAGGGTATAGATCCAGTTTTACTATTTTTGATACGAATGATCAATTAAGCGCCATTAAGCATTCATTGGCAGAATTGCAGCTTGGGGTTAAAGATTTTAATCCTAAAGCTATCGCAAAAATTATTGAGAAGGCCAAAAGAGAGATGATTGGTCCTAATGAATTTAAACTTGAAGACAGTTTTGACGATAGAATTGAGCGCGTTTATCAACATTATCAAAAATATTTGCAAGAGATTAATGCTTTGGATTTTGGAGATTTGATGTTTAAGGTAAATGAGCTGTGGCGCAAGTACCCGTCAATTTTGGAAAAATATCAAAAAAGATGGCATTATGTTTTAGTTGACGAATATCAAGATACAAATTTAGCCCAGTATGAATTTTGTCGCCTGTTGGCTCTTAAACATCAAAATTTATTTGTCGTTGGCGATGATTATCAAAGCATTTATAGTTTTCGCGGCGCTGATCTAACTAATATTTTAAATTTTAATCGGGATTATCCGCAAGCGCGCGTTATTCTGCTTGAGCAAAATTACCGGTCAACTCGCAGCATTTTAAATTTAGCCAATATTATTATCAAAAAAAACAAAGCGCAGAAAGAAAAAGTTTTGTGGACGCTGAACAAAAAAGGCGTTCTGCCGCAGGTTTTGGAAGTAGGCGATGAGCAAGATGAAGCTGAATTTATTATAAATAAGCTTGCGGGGCAAAGCCAAAATATTTTGAAACACTCGTCAGACCTTGATTTTAGCAAGACAAATTTGAACAATTTTGTTGTTCTTTATCGCACCAATGCCCAATCCCGGGCGCTGGAAGAGGCTCTGCTGTATTACAACGCGCCGTACCGCATTATTGGCGGGATTAGATTTTATGATCGCAAAGAGATTAAAGATATTTTGGCGTATATCAAAATACTGGGCAATCCGCGCGATTTTATCAATTTAGGCAGGATAATCAATATGCCCGGGCGCGGCATCGGACCAGCGACTTTGCAGGAATTTTTTAGCTATATGCGGAATAAAAAGTCAGACATTATTCAAACGTCTTTGGCTCTATCAGATCAAAAGCCGCCTGAATTGCCGGATAATATTTATAAGAAAGTGCGGCCGTTTTGTTTGTTAGTGCGCGATTTGATTAAAACACTGCCTAATTTAACCGTTAGCCAGTTAATAGAGACTGTAGCCCAAAAATTTAATTATTTAGATTATTTAAAAAGCGCCGAAGAAAATTTTGAAGAACGTCTGGAAAATATTAAAGAACTTAAAACCGTAGCAGGACGTTTTTCCGGCATTAAAGGTCAAAAAGGCTTGCAAAGCTTTTTAGAAGAAATTGCTTTGATGACTGACATAGATGCTTTAGACGAACGGCAGAATGCCGTAACTTTGATGACTGTGCACGCGGTTAAGGGCTTGGAATTTGATCATGTTTTTATGGCCGGCATGGAGCAAGGGCTTTTCCCGCACTCGGCGTCTTTATTTGACAGGGCGGAATTGGAAGAGGAGAGGCGGCTATGCTATGTGGGCGTTACTAGGGCGCGCCAGTCTCTTTATTTAATTCATGCGCGCGGAAGGACGATTTACGGGTCAACTAATTATCAGGAGCCATCGGAGTTTATTGCGGATTTGGATGATCGCGTGGTAGAGAGGATAATTATATAATTTTTAATTTTTATTTCTTAATTTTTATTCAATTTTTAATTTTAAATTTTTAAACCTCATAAGCAAAATTAGTAGTTTAAAAATTAGAAATTGTGCAGTATAACAACCTTTTTTCTCCTTCAAAACTCAAAGACATTTTTAATCAATATAACATTAAACCGCGCAAGTCGCTTGGCCAAAATTTTTTAATTGATCGCAATATCGTCAATAAAATTATT
>JBBTVS010000005.1:0-5346 GCA_038078695.1 Patescibacteria group bacterium | reverse complement strand
GATTATGGCCTGCAAAGCAGGCGTGCCGCGCGTCCAAATTATTAATGGACTGCGACCCGGCTCTTTGCTGAAAGAAATTTTTACCGCTTCCGGTATTGGTACAATGATCTATGATGGCAGAAATGCTTATCAACTAATCCGCAAAGCGAGAATTAGCGACATTGTGCCTATTGTGAGTATTTTAAGCGACTCTAAGTTAGAGACTGTAATTGTTTTTGAAGATATAGCAAGTAAAATTCATCAATTTATAGTCTTTGATGAAGACCAACTAGTTCATGGATGTATGTTAATGCGAGAAAATTTAGAGTTTGGAATATTAGAAGTAGAGTATCTCGCAAGTTCAACGCCCTATGAGCCAGCCGAGGTTATGAGACAACTGCTCCAGTACGCTATTGATGCCGCTTTAGCTCGGAGATATTTAGAATATGTCTCCATAGACGCTGGCAAAAGCGACACTTGGCTTGGGTTGTCTACTTGGTTTTCTCAAATGGGCTTTGAAAAAACAAAAATCCAAGATGGTAAAAAAACTTGGGTTAAAAAATTATAAAAGGAGGTGGAAATGTCATTTAAAACAAACTGCCGCAGTAGAAAATTTATTATCCATTCTACTGCGGCTCTTTTTTGTCAATTATTTTATTCCAAAAGCACCTGCCAGGATGCGCTTTAAACTTGAACAGTACTTAATTAGGCTTCCCCCGCAATCCTCTCCAACTCCTCGCGGCTAAAATAATCAATAATTATCTGGCCCTTTTCCATAGAGCCTTTGATATTCGCGCGCGTACCGAATTTCTCCTCCAGCCTTTCTTCTAAAGCTATTAAATTTGCGTCGCGGATAGGCGCTTTGCGGGCATGGCTTTTAACCATAATGTGCTTTATCTCTTGCTCCGCAACGCGCACTGTCAAATGACGCAAAACAATCTTCTTCCATAAATCTAATTGGCTTTTTTGATCCGGCAGGCTCAAAATAACTTTACCGTGACCCTCGGAGATCTCGCCCTTAATTAAAGACTCCTGTATTTCCTGCGGCAGACCAAGCAATCTTAAAGTATTCGTAATCAATGGACGCGATTTGCCTACTTTCTTGGATAATTTTTCTTGAGTCAAAGAAAATTCATCTATCAGCTTTTGATAGCCGTGCGCCAGCTCTATTGGATTCAAATCTTCCCGCTGAATATTTTCTATCAAAGCTAATTCTAACTTTTCTAAATCGCTTGCTCGCCGCACTATTACCGGCACTTTAACCAACCTTAAATCCAAAGCCGCGCGCAAACGCCGCTCTCCGGAAATCAGCTCATATTTATCATCTGACGCACTGGTAACTATTAAAGGATTGATAATGCCGTGAACTTTAATTGATTCTGCTAATTCTGCTAATTTATCTTGTTCAAAATTATTCCTTGGCTGATAAGGATTGGCGGTAATTTGTTGAGGATTGATAAGCAAAATTTGCTCCTTGATTTCCTCATCATCTTTTGGCGCAGACAGGCTTTTATATTTAGCCTTATCAGGTATAAGCGAGGACAAGCCTCGCCCCAAACCATATTTAATAGACATAAAAAGTAAAAGTCTTCACATTGACTCTTATGTTAAACTATGCTATAATTATAACGCAATTCAAAAGAAAGTGCAAAATAAAAACAAAACCGTTTTTAAAAATAAAATTTATAAATTTAATCGCTTTTCTGCCAAATTATTGGCAAATTTGTTGATTATAGCTTTTGCTTTTAAGGTGTTGGTGCTCGGCGCCTTATTTTTTGTTCCAAAACACTCTGTTTCCGCTGAATTTAACTCTGTCAACAGTAAAATTCTTATAGAATTAACCAATCGCGAACGGCAGAAATACGATTTGCCCATTTTAACGGCTAATCAACTTTTAACTAAAGCCGCTGTTAACAAAGCGCAAGACTTGCTTCAACAAGATTATTTCGCTCACACTACTCCGCAAGGCAAGCCATTCTATAGTTGGATTCAGGAAACAGATTATATTTACAGCAGCGCAGGAGAAAACTTGGCCATCTTCTTTAACGAAAATCAAGATATTGTGCAAGCATGGATGAAAAGTCCTGCTCATCGCCAAAATATTTTAGACCATCAATATCAAGAAATCGGCATAGCGGCTTTAACCGGTGAATTTAAACAAGAACAAACTACAGTAGTGGTTCAAATATTTGGCGAACCTCTAAAGCCATTAACTGATATTGATAATAAAGGCCATGCTTTAGGAACTAATACTGACGCGCGGACTATTTTTTATGATAATTCTTTAGTTTATCAATTAACTCAAATAAATCATTTCTTAAATATAGTTCTAATAACTACTGCCATTATTTTCTGCATGGGATTAATTGAAAGATCGTTATATCAAAGAACGGCCTGTCATTTCCGAAGGGATGTCTATTCCCATTATTTTCAAAATCGTTGGCGCCACATCAGCTAAAACCCCGCGCGGCGTATAAACGCTCAAATCAGGAACAGATAACTTCTGTTCCTTAAATTTTTTTCCGACTAAAATGCACGGCACAGGATTAGAAGTATGCTCTTTGTTTATCTCGCCGCTTTGCAAATCAAATAGACTATCAGCGTTTCCATGATCAGAAGTAATTAAAACTACTCCGTTCAAAGATAAAATGACCTCTATTATCGGTTTTAAACTATCATCTAAAGTTTTAACGGCTAATTTAGCGGCAGACAGATTGCCTGTATGGCCTACCATATCAGCGTTAGCAAAATTCACCGCGATAAAAGCGTATTTGCCTGTATCAATTTCCCTAATCAAGCGAGTGGTTATCTCCGGAGCTGACATTTCCGGAACTTCCGAGTAATCCGACACTTGAGGAGAAGGCAATAGTATGCGATCTTCGCCGGGAAAAGCCTCTTCTGTGCCGCCGTTTAAAAAAAAGGTAACATGGGCGTATTTTTCCGTTTCAGCTATGTGCAGCTGCCGCACATGCGCCTCGCTTAAAACTTTAGCCAAAGGCTGTGTAATTTTTTCCGGAGGGAAAGCTACTTCTGCCGGCAAGCCTTTATCATATTCAGTCATGGTTACTACCAAAAGTCTAGAAAGATATTTTCCCCTGTCAAACTTATTGAAATCAGGGAGTACTAAACTTATGGCAAGCTGCCTCATCCTATCGGCGCGAAAATTAAAAAATATTACCGCGTCATTATCGCGAATAGGCGCATCTTTACCTATTATCGTGGGAGGAATTTGTTCGTCATAAATCTCTTGTTGATAGTACGACTCTATCGCTCGCATCGCTTTATCCGCTCTGCTGTCCGCTTGACCGTAAACCATAGCCTGATAACTTTTGATAATTCTATCCCAGCGATTATCTCTATCCATAGCCCAATATCTGCCGGCAATAGTAGCTATGCGAGCATTAACATTAAATTGTTTTATTCTGTGCTCTAAATCTTCTACATAGCCTAAAGCGGTATTGTAGCCCGCGTCGCGGCCGTCTAAAAAACAATGAATATATACTTCCGGCACTTGATGCTCCGCGCACATTTCCAGTAAACCGTCTAAATGCTCTATATGCGAATGCACTCCGCCGTCTGAAAGCAAACCAGCCAAATGCAGGGCGCTTTTTTGTTTCTTGACTTTTTCAATAGCCTGCAAAAATTTTGAATTTTTAAAAAAAGAACCATCGCTTATGGCTTTTGTTATGCGAGGCAAATCTTGATAAATAATTTTGCCGGCGCCTAAAGATAAATGACCCACTTCAGAATTGCCCATTTCTCCCCATGGCAAGCCTACCGCGTCTCCAGAGGCTTGCAATGTCTGCACCCAATAATTTTGCAATAAATAATCAAATACTGGCGTATCAGCTTGGGTAATTGCGTTAGCGCGCGAATCCTGCGCCACGCCCCATCCGTCTAAAATTATCAGCAAAAAAGGAATATTTTGCATAAATTTCAAATTATTAATGATTCCCCTGTCATCTCTTTAGGTTTATCAAGTTTAACTAAATCCAATAAAGTCGGCGCTGCATCAGCAAGCCTGCCTGCCGGCTCCTGACTGTCTTGACCTTTAAGTTTAATTTTTTTATCAGTGCAAATAATAAAAGGGACTGGATTAATCGTGTGCGTAGTACTTATGGAAAGCCGGCCTTTATTGTTTAAGGACCCCATCTCCTCGGCATTGCCGTGATCAGCGATAATTATAATATCGCCTTTTATAGACTTAACCAGCTTAACTATCTGCGCCAAACACCTGTCCACTGCCTCGCATCCTTTGCGCGCCGCAGCTATATTGCCGGTATGCCCTAACATATCAGCATTGCAGAAATTAAGACATATAAAATTATATAATTTGACTCTTAAACTTTCCGTTACAACTGCGGCAATTTCTCGGCTGGACATCGCCGGAGTCTGATCATAAGAATCCACCTGCGGCGACTTTACTAACACGCGGCTTTCGCCTGCTACCGGCTGTTTAAAGCCGCCGTTTAAAAAGTAAGTAATGTGCGCGTATTTTTCCGTTTCGGAAATATAAAGCTGTTTATAATGACCGCCCAAAACCATTGGCAGAGTTTGTTGAATATCCCGCGAAGGAAAGGCGGTTAAAACCTGATCTAAATCAGGACCAAAATCAGTCATTGCAACAAATTTAGTATTGCGCAAAACCTTGCTGCGCCGAAAAGCTCCTTGATTTAACCCTTCAAAATCATCCTGCACAAAAGGCTTAGTAAGCTGACGCGCTCTATCAGACCTTAAATTATACAAAATGATGCTGTCATTGTCGCTAATATTATTCCGGGCGGTTGCGCGCTTATTGCGAATAATCGTGGGCTTAATAAACTCATCGCTCTCTCCGCGCTGATATGCTGATTCTACTGCTTGTTCCAGACTTAAGGCCTGATGCTCTGCCTGGCCAAGCACCAAGGCATTATAAATTTTTTCTGTCCGCCCCCATTCCTTCTTGCGATCCAAATATAAGCGCCCGCTTACAGAAACTGGTTCGCATACTTGCGGCGCTAATTTAGACTTTATTTGCCGCCAAAATTTTAAAGCGCCGTACTGCGGGGCGTCTCTGCCGTCCGTAAAAAAATGCAATAGAATTTTTATTTTATAACGGCTGGCTAACTGGCTTAAAGCAATAATGTGATCAGGCGACATATGCGGACATTGGTCGCCAGACAAAATTCCTACCAAATGCAACTGAGCTCTATATTGCTTAACATGCTGAATAGCTTCTAAAAAAGCAGGATTTTTAAAAAAAGTGCCGTCAGAAATAGCCTCGGAGACGCATACTCCATCTTGTTTAACGATCCTGCCGGCTCCAATATTTAAATGGCCGGCCTCGGAATTGCCGACTTGATCTTTTGGCAAACCAACGGCTTGACC
>JBBTVS010000004.1:0-3440 GCA_038078695.1 Patescibacteria group bacterium | reverse complement strand
AATGTCAAATTTCAAATGTCAAATTTCAAATCAAATCCAAATTTCAAATGTCAAATTTGGCATTAAGTCATTTGACATTGATTTGATATTTAGATTTTGACATTTGGCATTTTTAGCTATGTTTTCTCTCAAATCTCCTTTTAATATTCGCCTGCATCCACTTTAGTCTATCTGAATGATACGGCAATCCGCTCTTTTGCAATAGCATCAATCCAAAATACTGCAAATGATGCGTTAAGGAAGATGTGTGGTAGATTACTCCCAAATTATCAAGATGTTTAAAATTTCTGTGTCCGGAATTAATCATAGCTTTCCATAACAGCCAGTCAGAAGCATGATGCGAAGGGTTTAACCCGCCTGCGTCAAAATAAGCTTTGCGCGTAAACACAGGCTCGGACATATCAAGAAAGTTTGATGTCATTAATAATTTTTGTCGCTTGCGCGTCCATTCAGGTTTTTTCCATTGAAAATTAGAAATTAGAAATTGATTAAAAATTAAAAATTTAAAATTAAAAATTTTTACCAAAGTATCTCCATACGCCAAATCAAGCTTTGGATCAGCCTCAAAAGCCTTCGCGCACAGCTCAAGATGTTTTGGAAAATACAGATTATCAGCATCAAGAAAACACAAAAGTTCGCCCTTTGCCAATTTAACGCCTTCTATTTTGGGAATTGTGCCTGGAGAGCCAATGCCAGCCCTTTTAGTCAAATTTATAAATTTAATCCTATTGTCGCCAATTTTAGTCAAAAACTGATTGATTTGGTCGGCATCAGGCGCGCAATCTCCAACAATAATCAGCTCCCAATTTTGATAAGTTTGGCGCAGAATTGAAGATACAGCTTGCTGGAGCTGGTTTTTGGCATATTCATTGTAAGTTGAGGTGATGATGCTGATTTTTACCATTTACCTTTTTACTTTATACTAATTACATTTTCTTGACAATGGCAGTTTAATGTCGTAAAATTTGGTTTAAATGATTAAAAAACCGAAAATAGTCCGCAATTTGCAGGATAGATTTTTGAGTTCTAAGAGCAAAGCCGGCAACACCGAAGCTTATACTATTTTTTACAGACGATATGCCAAAGACATTTTTAAGTTTTTGCGCTTTAAAGTGCCTGCACCTGAATTGGCAGAAGATTTAACTCAAGAAGTTTTTTTAAAGGTTTGGAAATATGTGAGCCAAGGCAGACAGATTGATAATATAAGAGCGTTGCTTTATCAGACGGCGCGCAATTTAGCCATTGATTATTATCGCCGCAAAAAGCTGATTTTGTTTGATGAAGACGAACAGAAAGAGATTGCGTCGGATGAAAATATGCAAAAAGAAATAGAATTCAAGGACGATTTGCAAGGAGTGAAGGTAGCGCTTAAAAAGCTAAAGAAAGAATACCAAGAAGTGATAATACTTCGTTATGTTCAGGAATTTTCAGATAAAGAGATCGCGCGCGTTACAGATAAT
The DNA here is from genome assembly GCA_038078695.1 of Patescibacteria group bacterium. Lineage (GTDB taxonomy): Bacteria > Patescibacteriota > Patescibacteriia > UBA9629 > UBA9629 > JBBTVS01. Next base: position 1,980 of record JBBTVS010000004.1, on the reverse strand, counting down.
AGAATCGGCACTGTGCGCGTCTTGATGCACCGAGCGTTAAAAGCGTTGAAACAGCAGTTAAAAGGCGCGATTTAAAGTGTAATAGATTAGCATATTATCCGTCCTCTAATATAGATAAGATGACCAACCGCAAACTTAAACAACAATTAAAAAAGATCTGGGAGCAGATGCCTTCTCTTTCACAAGAAAGAGAAGGTTACATATACAATCGCTTAATGAGCCGCATTAAATTTGAGCGGTTTAATCAACAACCGCAAAGTTTTTATTATTTGACTTTTCAAGATTTTTTAAGAGATTTACTCCATCCATGGCGAATAGCCCAATCTTTTGGCGCGGTCGCTTTAAGTTTGGTTTTAATAGCGATTTTAAGCATGGGCGTTGTTAGCGCTAAATTAGCTAAACCAGGGAGCGCTTTTTACGGGGTCAAAATTACTATGGAGCGCATGCCTTTGGTTTTGCCCGCGTCCATAATGTCGGATCAGGCTAAAGCAGAAAAAGAAATGGCATTGGCGCAAAACCGCCAAAAAGAGATAGAGACCGCTGTACGGAGTCAATCAAATAATAAGGCCAAATCCAAGAAGATAAAGGCCGCTGTTTTAGAGCTTTCCCGCAATATTGAATCAGCCAAAGAGCGGGTGGAGCAAATCAGTCAGAATAATACGGACGAGAAAATGGTAATAGCCGCGGCTAATTCTTTTAAAGACAGCGTAAGCGAGATTAAAAAATCTTTGGATGCGGTTGCGCAAAAAATAGCTGAAGCGGAAATAGATTCCAATGCGTCAGACAATATTAAAGAGGCCATGCAAAAAGCATCGCAGGCGGAACTTTCCACTTTAGGCGTGCTGATTGCTGTGATTGATAAAAATGCGGAACCGCCTGTTGCAGAGGAGACCAAAGGAGGCGAAGCTGATGAGGTCAATAAAGTCAAGGAAGTCAATGATGAACAGGTTAATGACGGCAGTCAGATAAATAATAATAGTCAAATAAAAGAGGAAGAAATTGTTAATGCAGAAAAAGAGAGTGTAGAGTCTACAGGCGAAGAGATTAATCCCGAGACAATCAATAATGATTTAGAAATAGTTGAGCCTGAAGAAGGCGGCGAGGTTAAAGATCAAATTATTAAAGATTTAGAGCGGGCGATCGCGGAATTAGAGAGGACTTTGGTTCCGGATAAAGAAGCGGCGGCTGATGAAAATCAAAATACAGATCAAAGTCAAGATTTGGATCAAAGTCAAACTCAAGATCAAGCTATAGATGAAGAAAAGACTGATGAGACAGTGAAAGCGGAGCTAGAAAAAGCCGCAGATATAGAGTCAGCTATTCAACAAGAAGAAAAGAGCGAGGTTGTTTTAAATGTGGCAGAGGTAATAGAGAAAGAGATGTTAGCAAGGCAAGCGGCAAAACAAAAGGCGCTTTTGCAGGAGCTGATACAAGGAGCTCGCCAGAGTCTGGAAGCGGAAGATTTGCCCGGCGCGCTTAAAAATATAGAAGAGGCGAGAAAGCTATTGGAGTAATTTTAAAATTATTGAAATTTATTAGCAATGTGTTATACTGATTGTGGATAACACATTAAGATGTGATTTTTGATTTATTCGCGATAGTTTCAAAAGCTACTTCTTAGTGTGTTAAAATAATCCATCAAAAATTTGATGGTATAAACACCACCTATAACGGTAAAAGCGTTTTTGGCAAGTTTCTCCCCTAATTTATTTAGAAGGAGAACCCTCAAGACAGCTCAAAAAGGTCGATCCCGAAAATGCGGGAGGTTATCAAGAGGAATTGTCAAAATAGCTTGGCGCTATAGGTTAATAAAAAAATGTTGACGCGGTCCAGCATACGCGGGATGGCGTCAATACAGAAAAAGATCAAGTATGTTTAAACGCAAACTGCGCAAAAGCATTGCGTCAATCTTGACAGGAGCAACCGTCTTATTGACTGTAAACGCTTTTGCTCTGGTACCCACTATAGCCCAAGCCGCGG
>JBBTVS010000003.1:0-1837 GCA_038078695.1 Patescibacteria group bacterium | reverse complement strand
AAGAAAGGATTGCAGGTTTTTATTCGAGATTTACTGGAGAAGAAACTCGGCTGGAGCGAGGAACACAGCGCGAAAATTGGGATTCGCGTCGCGAATATTTTAGGTGTTGGAGATTGGGCGTATTATGATAAGAGCGAGGAGAGGTTTAGGTGGGTATAGAATAAATCAAAATGCAAAAATCAAAAATCAAAATGTAATTAAAAATTCAAAATGGAAGTGCAAATATTTGACAATTCGCTAAAACAATTTATTAAATCTTTGGAGAAACCGACAAAAGCAAAATTGGTCCATACTATCATTCCATGCAGAGAATTAAGAAATGCTCGGCAAAAGTTAAGGAGGTTGACTAGTGTATAACATATATGTTATTTTTATAATATGGAAAATTTTACAAAATTTAAAAAAGACGCATTAAAAGACAAGGAAGTAAAAAGGCTTTATGATGAGTTAAAGCCGGAATTTGATTTAATTGCAGATGTAATGCAGAAAAGAATAGAAAAAGGCTTAACTCAAAGAGAGTTAGCGCAAAAGATGGGGACAAAACAGTCCGCCATTTCTCGTTTTGAATCAGGCGGCTATAATCCCAGTTTAGCTTTTTTGCGAAGGATAGCAGACGCGTTAGACGCGAGATTAGAGGTTGCGGTATCATAAATTCGCGCCGCGAATATTTTGGGGGTTAAGGGGTGGGCGTATTATAATCAAGAGAAAGGGAAGTTTGAGTGGGCGTGAAATAATTAAAAATTAAGAATTAAAAATTAAAAATTTAATTAAGAATTAAAAATTTTTATGCGATACTCTAATAAAGAGGAATTTAAGAGAGAATTTAAAAAGAGAGTGTACAATTTTTCTATTCAGCTTGTTTACTTTATTGAAGAGTTGCCAAAAAGTAAAACCTCTTTTATTATTGGAGATCAATTGTTGCGCAGCGGTACCAGTATAGGAGCCAATGTCGTAGAAGCTCAAGGGGCAAGCTCAAAAAGGGATTTTACAAATTTTTTAAGTTATGCCTTTAAATCAGCTAATGAAACAAGATATTGGATAGGTTTGTTGCGAGATACTCAAAAGGCGAATAAAATCAAAGCCGAGAAATTATTAAAAGAGGCTGAAGAATTATCTAAAATTTTAAGCTCTATTATTTTATCTTTAAAAGGCAAAAAATAATTTTTAATTTTTAATTAAGTTTTTAATTCTTAATTTTTAATTCTTAATTTAATCAAGTTTCCGCTTCACCACAAAAGCAGAAACTGTCAAAAAACAATGAAGACATATTTTACTTCAGAATCAGTAACAGAAGGTCATCCTGACAAAATATGCGACCAAGTCTCTGACGCTATTTTAGACGATCTTTTGCGCCAGGATCCAAATTCCCGGGTTGCCGTGGAATGTTTGACAACCGTCGGCTTAATAGTAGTTGCCGGCGAAGTAACAACCAAGGGGTGGTGCGATGTGCAGAAAGTAGTGCGCAATGTAATCAAGCGCATCGGCTATTGCGATGCTAAATCTGGCTTGGACTGGGAAACCTGCGCGGTTTTAGAGGCGATTCACGGACAATCGCCTGACATATCACAAGGCGTTACAGCCTCGGAAGCGCATGAGCAGGGAGCTGGAGATCAAGGAATAATGATTGGCTACGCGTGTAAGGAAACCGAGGAGTTAATGCCTTTGCCTATTACTTTAGCGCATAAATTGACTAAACGTTTGGCTGAAGTAAGGCACAAAGGCATTTTGCCGTATTTAGGTCCGGACGGCAAATCGCAAGTTACCGTTGAATATGAAGAGGACGGCAAGCCAAGTCGGATCCAAGCAATCGTTATCGCGGCCCAGCATAAAGAAGATA
>JBBTVS010000002.1:0-2414 GCA_038078695.1 Patescibacteria group bacterium | reverse complement strand
TTAATCTTGTAATCTTTCCTTAGCTGGTGGTTTAGTATAGTCAGGACTGGTCAATCTGTCTTCTCCAGGCAGATCTCGTTTGTCCCATTTGGTGATTTGCGACTGAAAAAGACGGCCAGCTGAATCATAAACTTCTTGACGATAAGTTCTGCCTTTTTTGCTGATATGATCGTCATACTCGCCTAATTTAGAACTTTCTGAATTATCTAGAGCAAACTCGCTTTGATGAAAATAGGTTTTAGTGATTTGACCCAAACTGTCAGTTGAAAACACTTTATGAAACCCGGCGTATTCTCGGGTAAAGACATCGGCATAATCAACATAATAATGGCCTTCATAGTAGTTAAAGGTTTGGGTTCTTGATGTTTGAGCGATCTGATCAGAACGGGTTACTTTGTGCAAAGTGTCTATGATAAACGGAAGTTGGCTTCTTTTTCCAGTGTCCGGATCAATGTATTGGGTAGAAGGCAGATATTCCAAATTTATTGTTCCGCCTTTGTTGTTGTTGATTGTCTGCAAAAGATTGATTGACGCTCCGCCAGAGTAGTAAGCAAAATTTAAAGATGGCAGAGCAAGAGTCCCTGCTTTTGGAGTGATTGAGAGAAGACGGGAAATTGCTTGATCCAAATAATCATAAGCAAGAGAATATTCTTTTTGAGTCTGCCAAACATTATCAATAAAGCGCTGAATCTTGATTGAACCTAAAACATAATACGTAGCGATTTCAAACTGGGTTTGATAACTTGTCGCTGAAGTTGATTTTTGCAGATAATCAAATTTAACGCGGTACAAACTGGTTGTCTCATCAGTAAAAACATATTGAATCGCGTCCGGATAGATTTGATTATGATCCGTAAAGTAGGTGTAAGTGATTTGATTGCCATACTGATCAACTGTTTTGTTCAGCATCCACTGAAAGATGTGTTCCGGATTATTTGGATCAAACTGTTTTGAACTGTCAATTTCGCCAAAATAGTATTGAATCCCGGCTGAATCCAAAACCCGCCATTTGGCATTAGCTCCAGATCCTTCCAAAAAATACTTGTTGCCGTCATTGCCAAGTTTGCCTTGATACAAACCAAGCCCGGCATCAATCAAAACCAATTCATTGTATTTGCCGCCGAGTTTTACGGCAAAATCAGAACGCAAATACATTTGGTCAACGCCATGCCGAGCGGTTCTAAAAATACTGCTGTTGCTGAAATCAAAACCATAGCCATAAGGCGAAAGCAGATCGTTTTTAAAGCTGGAATAATTAAGGCTTAATTCAGGAGTTAAGCCGTTGCGGCCTGATGGAGCGTTAAATGGAATGTTAAGTCTTGCCTCTCCGGTAAAAAGGTCGCTTGAAAAAAGCTCTTGCAAACCGGCAATGTTAAGCCATGGGTCGGTTGGAGCTGATTGAGGATTTGGAATAGGGTTTTCCGTAGCCGGTTCGTCTGCCGGGTTGACGGACTTTTCTTCCGTCATTGAATCATCTTTAGCATTGTCTTTGGTTTGCTGGTCTGTCTCAGGCTCTTCTTCACCGGCTGATGAGGCGGATTCGCCGTCAGGGCTGCCGGACAAATCAGCCGGCGACTGCTGATTTAAAAAATCATCCAAGAGTGGAAGGGAGGGCGGCGGGACCGTGCCGGCATCTTCTGTTTGCGAAATTTGGCTGTCCGTTGATTCGGAAACTGATAAATTTTCCTGCTGTTCTTGAGCCGCAACCAAATTATATGGGATCAGGAGAGAAAACAGAAGCAGGGTTGTAAAGGTTCTTTTCATAATCTAAATTTTAGCCATTTTAACATCTTGTCTATATCTGTATCAAGCGCGTTTTTGGAGCAATAGAGACGGTGTAAGTCGGCTTCTTTTTCTTGTTTAGCCACTTGCCAATTTTTTAGAATTGATTTTTGGCTGATGGGTTTTCTAATCTCTTTTTGTTTGATCAAACTTACAATCTCCGCAAGCTTTAAATCAAAATTTTTTAAAATCATCAGCAAATCGTAAAAATCCCTGTATCTGCCTCTGTCGCTCGCGGCTCTAATTTTTTCCGCGCAAATTTCTTTAATATCCATCACTTTAACCTTGGTTTTAATTCCCCAGACGTTTTTATATGGCTTTTCCTTGGCCGGCAAAACAACATTTTGGATAAAATCAATTTCCACTTTTAAAGAATTAGGCAGGCCTAAGGGACCTTGGTATTGCAATTTTTCAATTTTGATGGTTGCCGAAGAGACATAATCCTTTTTGACTGTTAAAAAATCCGGCGCTTCTAAAACTGCTTTAACATCAGCTAAAGCAATAGATGAATCAAGCGCGGTAAAATCCAAATCTTCGGAAAAGCGCATTTGCGGCAAATAGCAATGGTGCAAAGCAGTGCCGCCTTTAAAAACTAATCTGTCTTTTAGCTTTGATTGATGAATAATCTGGCT
>JBBTVS010000001.1:0-2356 GCA_038078695.1 Patescibacteria group bacterium | reverse complement strand
CCTGGCACTGTTAAAGGTATTAGGGTATTGCATTCATCATAAGATTTTACTAAGTAATTGCTTTGTCCGTTAATAACAATATGGTTTTCAATTATGGATATTTGATTAAGCGTAGTGGTGGTACCCGTGCTTATAATCGTTAATTGACTATAGGATGGAGTATTATATAAAAAGAATGACGATATTATTGATATTACTTTCTTCATTTATTTTTTTATAATCTTCCTGCTAAAAACCGTATTTGATCTGTCGGTTATCTCAACAAGGTAAATCCCCTGAGTGAATAAATTAAAGTCAATATAATTCTCACTTGAATTTCTATTTAGTGCCTGTCCGAAAACGCTCATTTTTTAAAAAAAAGTTACTCAAACATCAAAATTTCAACTGGCATTTTTTGTCAGATACGGATTTTTGCTTTTTTGCCGCCATAAAAGTTGGATAATCGCTGTTTGAAAGTGATTTTTTATTCGTGTTTGCACACCATTCCCACGTTAAATGTTTTTTACTTTCTTTTTTTGTCGTCAGGCAGCCCGGCAATGATACCGATCCCGCTGTTTTTGCCTTTCTTCTTCTTTTTTTCTTTCCACTGCGATTATATGATTACCCATAATATGAAGATTATATGCCAATACGCTTAATCCCACATATCTTTTGTAGCCATCTAATCCTCTGTCCGCACAGCGATTCAATCCATGATGTTCCAGCATGTTGATATTGCTTTCTATGGCGGAATGCGCATTGCGCAGCGCTTTAAATGTTTTGTCGCTTTCTCTTTCTTTTTCTTCTCCATTCAGTTTTCCTTTTTTGGGCAATACGATGTTTTCTACCTGTGCCTGCTGTAGAGATGCGTAGTTATCCTTGCTGAAAAAACCTTTGTCAAAACTATGACTGTATATTTTTTGTCCGGGAAAATTAGTTTGCAGGCGATCAAGCAGTGGGTTGATCTGCGAGGCATCCTTTTCATTTTCCATCACTTTGTAATCCACAATGAATTGATGCTGGTCGGTGGTGATTAAAAGCAAATGTCCGAGTTCTACCGAAGGAAAAAGTTTTCCCTTTTGTATCCACTCGGTATGCGGCTCAAAGATGGAATATATTTTTTCGGACGCTTCTATTGTCTCTCCACCCAGCAATCTGCGTTCCGTTAAGCCGATTAGTTTCTTTACATACTCGTTGTAGGAGTGCAGTTCCACGATTAATGCAACGATTTTTTTCACATCCTTGCCCAAGGGCGGATAGAGGATGACAGCTGAAAAACGCTGCTCAAGTTTTTTTGCTTCATTCAAATACTGCTGCACAACTTGCTTTTTTTGTTCCTCTTTTTTTCCTCTGAATACTTGCTGTGATGTCTTGCGGAAAATGCTTTTCGTGTTTCTGTAAATGAGTTTTATTTTACGCCATCCTTCTAATTTGGTTTCCTGTTGTAATTTTCTTACTGTGTCTAATCCTTTTCTCAGCGCATCCCAAAGCAGATTCAGGTCGGTGGGAAAATGCACATTGGTTTGCAGTGCATAACTATCCGTTTTTAAATGTAATTTTTCGCCTTCTTTTTTTTTAAGCAGATTCTGTCCATGCGCAATCACTATCGCATTAATGTCATGCAGCAGTTCTTCATCTACCAGAGATACATTGTCCACGATGGTTTGATAGGAAAATTCCTTTTCCAACCCCTCAAATGTTTCCATATTCACACCTAAAATTCTTCGGATTAATATATCGTAATTGGAAAGGTGTTCCAAGCGGTCCCAATTCGTATCCAAAGTGTGGCGTACAACGGATAAAACCAGAATATGCCACAAATCCATGCCCGGCCGACCGGTTTGCTTTTTTTCATTGCATACTTTTTTTTCCAGCAAAGTAAAAATCTTTTCATTTAACTCCGGTGTAACAAAAATATATTGTAACGCTTTTAGTACAGGCGGCAGCTCATCACGGCTGCGCAATGGGAATTTTACCTCTGAAATGGGAGTTATTCCCATGGTTGTTTGTTGTTCAAATCGTTGTCGCATAGTCAATGAATTTTGCCCCCAATATCAGACAAATTATTCATCCCCTCACTATGTAATTCATTTTTTTATTAACATATTCATGTGAATTATTCACTATAAAATCATAGAGGATTGAGGGTTCTCGGACAGACACTAATTAATAAGGATGTTGTAATATTTGGTAACAAATATATTAAAAAGATTTGTTACTATTCATCCACTTGTTATACACCCTGTTATTTAGACGCTGGGGGTGTACGACAAATTTCCCTTTTGGTGGGTAAAACAGACATTCACATTACCTTTTTCAACGCACAACAGAAATTTTAAAATGATTTTAGGAATTGGAATAGATTTAGTCAGTGTGA